>DATGJN010000062.1 GCA_035295165.1 bacterium | reverse complement strand
ATGCCGTGCTGCGGCGCCATGGGCTCTCGCGGTTGCACGACGGTGATCGTGCCACCGGCGTTCCCATTCGCTACACGCGGGAGCATCCGGGGGAGCTCCTGCATCTCGATATGAAGCTGTTGGGGCGCATTCCGCCGGGGGACGGCCATCGGGTCCACGGCCGGGGGGCGGCCCCGTCGCGCCATCGGGGTTTGGGGTATGAAGCGCTGCATGTCGCGATCGACGGCCGCAGTCCCATGGCTGTGTGCAAACAACGTCCATGAGCACTACACCTAGCCGGCGAGGCGTGGCTATTCGAGCGTGATGGTGGTGGTGGCGACGACGTGCTCCGCGGCCGGTTTTCCGGTACCCTGTCGTGGGTCCCTCCCGCTCCTGCAGGGCGGCGCACGGGGGTCCCCGGGGCCACACCTCGGCCGACCTTGTGTTGGGTATGAAGTAGAATAGAGTCGTTCCAGTTCCTGCGACGAAGTGACGCTACCGGCAGGCGGGGGACGGGTGTGCCGTCTGGGATCGCCGCGGCACATTGCGGCCACCGAGCTCGGCTCCGCGTTTCACAACGCCCCCGGACCAAGTCCGGGCAGTGAACACAGGGTGGGTGGCGGTAGTGGACAACGCGCCTCGCGTCGTCATCGAGCACGTGGTGCCCGAGGTCGATTGCGGCCGATTTGCGATCAAGCGCGCGGTGGGCGAGCAGGTCGTCGTCGAGGCGGACATCTTCGCGGACGGTCACGACGTGCTCGCCGCGGCCCTGTTGTACCGGCGGGATGAGGCGCGCCAGTGGACCGAGGCGCCGATGACGCTCCTCGGCAACGACCGGTGGCGCGCCGAGTTCACGGTGTCCGAGCCCGGGCGGTACCGGTACACCCTTCAGGGGTGGGTGGATCGGTTCGCGTCGTGGGCACGCGATCTGTCGCGGCGCGTGGAGGCCGGGCAGGACGTCGCCGTGGAGCTCGAGATCGGCGCCGCGCTGGTTCGCGCGGCGGTCCGGCGCGCGGCGAACCCGGACGCCGCCGCCCTCGTAGAACACGCGAACGTGCTAGGACGCGGCGGCGAGGCGGGAGTTCGTCTCGCGCTGTCGGACGAGCTTGCCGGGTTGATGGCGCGGTACCCTGATCGCGAGCGCTCCGCAACGTACGACAAGCCTCTCCTCGTCCAGGTGGACCGGGAGCGGGCGCGGTTCGGCGCGTGGTACGAGATGTTTCCGCGGTCGTGCGCGTCGGCCCCCGGGCGGCACGCGACATTCGCCGACGTGGAGGCCCGACTGCCCTACGTGGCCTCGATGGGGTTCGACGTGCTGTACCTCCCGCCGATCCACCCCATCGCGCGCACGCTCCGGAAGGGGAAGAACAACGCGGAGACGGCGGCGCCGGGCGATCCCGGAAGCCCCTGGGCGATCGGTGCGTCGGAGGGCGGACACAAGGCCGTGCACCCAGACCTTGGGACGCTCGCCGATTTCGATCGGCTCGTCGCGAGCGCCCGGCGGCACGGGCTCGAGGTCGCGCTCGATCTGGCGTTTCAATGCTCCCCCGATCACCCGTACGTCACCGAACACCCCGAGTGGTTCCGCCGGCGACCGGACGGCACCGTTCAGTACGCGGAGAATCCCCCCAAGAAGTATCAGGACATCTATCCGTTCGACTTCGAGACCGCCGGCTGGCGCGCGCTGTGGGAGGAGCTGCGGAGCATCGTCCGCTGCTGGGTCGACCGCGACGTCCGGATCTTCCGCGTGGACAACCCGCACACCAAGCCGTTTGCCTTCTGGGAGTGGCTGATCGCGGAGACGCAACGCGAGCACCCGGACGTGATCTTCCTGGCCGAGGCGTTCACCCGCCCCAGGGTGATGTACCGGCTCGCGAAGCTGGGGTTCACCCAGTCGTACACGTACTTCACGTGGCGCAACACCCGCGCCGAACTGGAGTCCTATCTGACCGAGCTGACGGCCACGCCGGTGCGCGAGTACTTCCGGCCGAACTTCTTCACCAACACGCCCGACATTCTGCACGCCTATCTGCAGGACGGCGGACGCCCGGCGTTCATCGTGCGGTTCGTCCTCGCGGCGACGCTCGCAGCGAGCTACGGCATCTACGGGCCTCCCTTCGAACTGTGCGAGCGCCGCCCCGCGGCGCCGGGCAGCGAGGAGTATCTTGACTCGGAGAAGTACCAACTCGTGCATTGGGACATCGACCGGCCGGACAGCCTGAAGGACCTGATCGCCCGGGTCAACGGCATCCGGCGCGAGCACCCGGCGCTGTGGGGCGATTGGAGTCTCCGGTTCCACGGGATGGACAACCCGAGCCTGATCTGCTACAGCAAAACGGCGCCGGCCCAGGCCGACGTCGTTCTCGTCATCGTCAACCTGGACCCGCACCACGTGCAGCGCGGATGGACGGCGCTCGACCTCCCGGCGCTCGGGCTGCGCCCGGAGGAGCCGTACGTGGTGCGCGACCTGCTGAGCGGCGCCCAATTCACGTGGCAGGGGGGGCGGAACTACGTCGAGCTGGCCCCCGACGCGCTGCCGGCCCATATCTTCCACGTCACGCCGGGAGGGACGCCGTGACGCCCAGACCCCGCGGGCGGCGCGGCGGCGCGCCGAAGGCCTCGGAACCGCTGTGGTACAAGGACGCCATCATCTACGAGGCGCACGTCCGGGCATTCTACGACAGCGACGGCGACGGCATCGGCGATTTCGCCGGGCTCGTGGAGAAGCTGGACTACGTGCAGGACCTCGGCGTCACCACGCTGTGGATCCTGCCGTTCTACCCGTCGCCCCTTCGCGACGACGGGTACGACATCGCAGACTACACCGCGATCCATCCGGCGTACGGCACGCTGCGCGCGTTTCGCACGTTTCTCGCGGAGGCGCACCACCGGGGCCTCCGCGTCATCACCGAGCTCGTGCTCAATCACACGTCGGACCGGCATCCGTGGTTCCAGCGCGCCCGCACGGCGCCGCCCGGCAGCCGCTGGCGGAACTTCTACGTGTGGAACGACACGGCGGAACGATACCGGGATGCCCGCGTCATCTTCAAGGACTTCGAAACGTCCAACTGGACGCTCGACCCCGTCGCGGGCGCCCACTACTGGCACCGATTCTACTCCCACCAGCCGGACCTGAACTACGACTCGCCGGACGTCCGCCGGGAGATGCTTCGCGTAGTCTCGTTCTGGCTGGACCAGGGCGTGGACGGCCTGCGGCTGGACGCGGTGCCGTACCTGTACGAGCGCGACGGCACGACCTGCGAGAACCTCCCCGAGACGCACGGTTTCCTCCAGGAGCTGCGCCGCTACATCGACGCAAGGTACAGCGACCGCATGCTGCTGGCGGAGGCCAACCAGTGGCCGGAGGACGCGATCGCCTACTTCGGCGACGGCAACGAGTGTCACATGGCCTACCATTTCCCGCTGATGCCGCGGCTGTTCATGGCGATCCGGATGGAGGACCGGTTCCCGATCATCGATATCCTCGCGCAGACGCCGTCGATCCCGGAGACGTGCCAGTGGGCGCTGTTCCTCCGGAACCACGACGAGCTCACCCTCGAGATGGTGACCGACGAGGATCGGGACTACATGTACCGCGTGTACGCGCAGGACCCCCACGCGCGGATCAACCTGGGGATCCGCCGCCGGCTTGCGCCGCTGCTCGGCAATCACCGGCGCCGGGTGGAGTTGATGAACGGTCTGCTGTTCTCGATCCCGGGCACGCCGCTCGTCTACTACGGGGACGAGATCGGCATGGGCGACAACATCTATCTCGGCGACCGCAACGCCGTGCGCACGCCGATGCAGTGGAGCGCGGACCGGAACGCAGGGTTCTCGCGGGCCAATCCGCAGCAGCTCTACCTGCCGGTGGTGATCGACTCGGAGTACCACTACGAGACCGTCAATGTGGCGGCGCAGCAGGGCAACCCCCACTCGCTCCTGTGGTGGATGAAGCGGCTGATCGCGCTGCGCAAGCGGTACAAGTGCTTCGGGCAGGGAACGCTGGAAATGCTCGCGCCCGACAACCGCAAGATCCTGGCGTTCCTGCGCCGGTACGGGGACGAGCGCGTGCTGGTCGTGGCGAATCTGTCGCGCTTCGTGCAGCCGGTCGAGCTCAACCTCGCAGAGTTCCGGGGCATGATGCCGATCGAGATGTTCGGCCGGATCGAGTTTCCGCCGATCGGCGACCTGCCGTACTTCCTGACGCTCGGCCCTCACGCGTTCTACTGGTTCTCGCTGGAGCCGCAGCGGGCCGTGGGCGCCGCCGGCGCCACGGCAACCGGCCCGGAGGCGGCCGAGACGCCGCTTGCGGAGGTGGCCGTGGTCGGCGCTCAGGGATGGCCCGGCGTGTTCGAGGGCGCGGCCCGGTCGGCGCTCGAGGACGCGCTCGCCGGCTACCTGCGCGGGCGGCGGTGGTTCGGCGGGAAGGCGCGCCGGGTGCGGTCGGTCCTCGTCCGCGAGGCGATCCGGATCCCCTACGGCGACGCCGACGCCGCCTACCTGACCTTGGTCCAGGTGCAGTACGCGGAGGGCGACCCGGATGTGTACGCGCTGCCGCTCACGTTCGCGTCCGGCGATCGGGCACAGCAGCTGCGGCGGGACGCGTCCAATGCGATCGTCGCGCACCTGCGTCTCGCCGGCGCCGGCGCGGACGGCGTGCTCTACGACGCGTTTCTCGAGACGGCGTTCTGCGCGGGGCTGCTCGGCGCGATCGTGCGTCGATACCGCGCGCGGGGAGCCGCCGGGGAACTCGCGGGGGTGGTCACGCCGGCGCTGCGGCGCGTCGTCGGCCCGCCGCCTGTGCCGGACCCCGCCCCGGTCAAGGCCGAGCAGAGCAATACCTCGGTGATCTTCGGGGACCGCTGCATCCTCAAGCTGTTCCGGCGGCTCGAGCCCGGGGCGCACCCCGATCTCGAGATCGGACGGTTTCTGACCGAGCGCGCCGCGTTTCCGCACACCCCCACCGTGGCCGGCGCGATCGAGTACCGCCCCCCCCACGGCGAACCGGTGACGCTCGCGATCTTGCAACAGTTCGTGCCGAACGAAGGCGACGCATGGACGTACACGCTGGACGCGCTCGACCGGTACTGCGAGCGCGCGCTCGCCGAGCAGGCCGAGGGCGCCGGGGACGACGATCCGGCGGTCGAGGAGCCGGTCCTCGCGCTGGCCGCGCGCCCGCTTCCCGAGGCGGTCTACGAGTGGGTCGGGGAGTATGCGCAGCGGGCGGAGCTGTTAGGGCAGCGGACCGCCGAGATGCACCGCGCGCTGGCGTCCGACCTGACGGACCCGGCGTTCGCGCCGGAGCCGATGACGCCTGCCCATCAGCGGTCTCTGTATCAGGCCGCCCGCGCGCTGACCCGGCAGACGCTGCCGGTGCTGCGCAAACTGTTGCGCTCGCTCCCCGACGACGCGCGCGCGCCGGCGGAGCGGGTCTTGGATGCGGAGGACGAGCTGATCCGTCGCTTCCAGGCGGTGCTGGATGGAAAGATCACCGGCATGCGCATCCGCGTCCACGGTGACTACCACCTCGGGCAGGTGCTGTACACCGGCAAGGATTTCGTGATCATTGACTTCGAGGGTGAACCGGCCCGCACGCTCACGCAGCGACGGATCAAGCGCCCCGCGATGCGCGACGTCGCCGGGATGCTGCGGTCCTTTCACTACGCGGCGCACACCGCGCTGCGCGCGCAGACGGAACGCGGGACGATCTCGCAGCACCCCGCGGCGGCGCCGTTCCTGGACGCGCGCCTCAAGCGATGGCGCTGCTGGGTGTGCGCGGCGTTCCTGCGCGGGTACCTGACGGCGGCCGGGGACGCGCCGTTCCTGCCCCGCACGCGCGAGGAGATGCAGGTGTTGCTGGACGCACACCTGCTCGAGAAGGCCGTGTACGAGTTGGGCTACGAGCTGAACAACAGGCCCGACTGGGTCCGGATCCCCGTCGAGGGTATCCTCGAGATGCTCGCCGGCGAGGCATGAGCATCCCCGGCCGTACCCCCGGGCCGCCGCTCGGCGCGGTCGATCTCGGCGACGATCGGACGCGGTTCCTGGTGTGGGCGCCCGCCGCGCGGGCCGTGGAGGTGCACATCGTCGCTCCGCGCGAGTGCCGGACCGCGATGACGCCCCGGGGCGGCGGATACTACGAGGCCACCATCGAGGGCGCCGGACCGGGCTCCCTGTACTGGTACCGGCTCGACGAGGGCGTGGAGCGGCCCGACCCCGCGTCGCGCCTCCAGCCGGACGGCGTCCACGGACCGTCCCAGGTGGTCGCGACGGCGTTCCCGTGGAGCGACGCCGGCTGGCGTGGCCGGCCACTCACACAGTACGTCGCTTATGAGCTCCACCTGGGCGCGTTCACGCCGGACGGCACGTTCGACGCCGCGATTCCTCGCCTGGACGCGCTGGCCCGGCTCGGTGTGACCGCCGTGGAGGTGATGCCGGTCGCCCAGTTTCCCGGCACCCGGAACTGGGGGTACGACGGCGCGTATCTGTTCGCGGTGCACCCCGCGTACGGCGGCCCGGAGGGGTTCAAGCGGTTTGTCGACGCCTGTCACGCGCGCGGCCTTGTCGTGGTGCTCGACGTCGTGTACAACCACTTTGGCCCTGAGGGCAGCTACGTCGGTGAGTTCGGACCGTACTTCACCGACCGCCACCGCACCCCGTGGGGATCCGCGGTCAACATGGACGGACCGGACAGCGACGACGTCCGCCGGTTCTTCCTCGAGAACGCGCTGCGATGGATCGCCGAGTTCCACGTCGACGCGCTGCGCGTCGACGCGGTGCACGCGATCGTGGACCAGTCCGCACGTCCGTTTCTCCAAGAACTCGCGGAGGCGGTGCACGCGGAAGGAGCGCGGCGCGCCCGGCTCGTGCATGTGATCGCCGAAAGCAACCTGAACGACCCCCGGTTGGTGCGGCCCAGGACGCGGGGCGGATACGGGTTGGACGCCCAGTGGAGCGACGATCTGCACCATGCGCTGCACGGCCTGTTGACCGGAGAGCGCACCGGGTATTACGCGGACTACGAGGGGGTCGGCGATCTTGCACGCGCCCTGGCGGACGGGTTCGTCTACGCTGGCCGGTACTCGGGGTACCGCCGGCGCCGGTACGGCGCCCCGGGCGGCGATCTGGCGGGCGAGCGGTTCGTGGTGTGCGCGCAGAACCACGATCAGGTCGGCAACCGCGCCGGGGGCGAGCGGTTGGCGCGGCTGGTCTCGTTCGACGCGCTGAGGGTCGCGGCGGGCGTCGTGCTCCTCTCGCCGTACCTGCCGCTCCTGTTCATGGGTGAGGAGTACGGAGAGCCGGCGCCGTTTCTCTATTTCACGAGCCACACCGATCCCGGGTTGGCCCAAGCCGTCCGCGCCGGTCGGCGTGCAGAGTTCGAGGCGTGGGGCGGTGCCGAGGAGGTTCCCGATCCGCAGGACGAGGCCACGTTCCTGCGGTCGAAGCTGGCGTGGGAACTGCGTGACCGCGCCTCGCATCGGACCCTGCTCGAGTTCTACACGGAGGTGCTCCGGCTCAGGCGGACGCTGCCGGCGCTCGCCGTGTTGAGCCGCGACACGACGCGGGTGCACGTCTCGGAAGCCGAACGCGTCTTGATCCTGCACCGGTGGAGCGGTAAGAGCCATGCCGTCGCGGCGTTCAACTTCGGCCGGTCGCCGGTGGACGCGACGGTGCCGGTGCCGCCGGGACCCTGGACCATTCGGCTCGACTCCGCCGACGCACGCTGGGGCGGTCCCGGTCGGACCGCGGCGTCGGCCGTCGAGTCGGACGGCGCCGCGGCGCTGCCGATCGGGCCCACGGCGTTCGTGCTGCTCGTTCGCGACGGCGCGGTCTGACGCGTCGGCCGTTGTGCGACACGGGACGTCCGTCGCAGTGGTACGGGCGAGTTCGACAGGAGTGGCCGTTCTCCGAGACCAATAGCACCGTCTATGATGGAGGCACGGGCCGGCCGGTATGAGGCCCGGCAGGGGAGACAGATGCCCAGAACGGACAACATCTATGAGCTTCCGGCGGATCTTCCGGTTCCCGTCGACGACGGCGCGTGTGCGCATCTTCGCGGGATGGTCCTGCCGTCCGTGCCGCTGCCGTCCACGTCGTCACGCGTCGTCGACCTCTCGGCGTGTCCGGGGATAACGGTCGTCTACATCTATCCGCGGACCGGCCGGCCGGATCAGGAGATCCCGAAGGGCTGGGACGAGATCCCGGGCGCGAGGGGATGCACGCCTCAGTCGTGTGTGTTCCGAGACCGCTACCGCGAGATCGCGGAGTTGGGTGCGCAGCTGTTCGGGCTCAGTACGCAGACCACCGAGTATCAACGCGAGGCCGTCGAGCGTCTGCGCCTGCCGATGGAGCTCCTCAGCGACGCGGAGTTGCGATTCGCCCGGGCGCTCCGGCTCCCGACCTTCGAAGTGGAGTCGATGGTGTTGATCAAGCGGCTGACGCTGGTCGCGCGCGACCGACGCATCGTCAAGGTGTTCTATCCGGTGTTTCCCCCGGACCGGAACGCGGAGGACGTCGTGGCCTGGCTCAGGCAACCGTCCGCGCCGTGACGCGGGCGCGTGCCGTACGATGCCGATCGAGAAGGGGGAGTCGCGAGGCATGGACACGCCCGACATGAACACCCCGACCACCGGTCGGACCAAGGTCCGGCGTCATCCCGAGCGCGGCCGCTACGACCGCGCCGCGATCGACGCGATCCTTGACGAGGCGTTGATGTGCCACGTCGGTTTTGTCGTCGAGGGTCAACCCTACGTGATTCCAACGATTCACGCGCGCCTGGGCGACCGCGTCTACCTGCACGGCTCGGCAGCATCGCGCATGCTGGGGACGCTCGGCGGCGGCGTGCCCGCCTGTCTCACCGTGACGCTGTTGGACGGGCTGGTCCTCGCGCGGTCCGGCTTCAATCACTCGATGAACTACCGATCCGTCGTGGTGCTCGGGACGGCCACGGAGGTCACGGACGAGGCGGAGAAGCTCGCCGGGCTGGAGGCGATCGTGGAGCACGTTGTGCCGGGGCGCTGGGCCGACGCGCGGCTTCCCACCGAGACCGAGATGCGGTCGACCCGCGTGCTCCGGATGCCGCTCGACGAGGCGTCGGCCAAGATCCGCACCGGGCCGCCGAAAGACGACGCCGACGATCTTGGACTTGACGTCTGGGCCGGCGTGATTCCGCTCCGGCTCGTGCCCGGGGTGCCGATCCCCGACCCGGCGCTGGCCGCCGGTGTCGCCGAGCCGGCCTACGTGCGATCCTACCGCGTGGAGATGAGGCGCCGACAGGGATCCTGACCGAGGACATGAAGCGGATCGTACGCGAGGAGCGGCTGGAGTTCGTCGCGACGGTCTGCCCGACGGTGCAGGGGGTCCGGTGATGGGAATTCGCCCCTCTACGATGCACTGTTTGGACGTAGTGTTAACATTTGGAGGGCTACCTCCCGTGACAGCACGAGGGTCACAGTCCGGCTCAGGCTCATGCAACGAGCGGCGCAGTTGGGCAATGTCACGCGCGCCCGCCCGGAGGCCGGGATCTTCCGGACCCTGTTCTACCGCTGGCGGCAGCGCCTGTTGACTCGCCGCCACGAGTCAACCACTCCCCGATCGGTGACACCCTGATCTCTGACTTCGTACAATCGAAAGCGCGCTGGGGGAGATGCGGCCCGGCGCAGCGTTGACCCCGTGTGTTTCTGGGAAGGAAGATGGGTAGACAGGACCGTTCGCGATGACGACCGCGGCCGATCGCATCATGCGCGGCCCGACCGCCGCGCCTAATAAGTGGCTGGTGGCCACCGCGGTCACCGTGGGCACCCTCATGGGCACCGTCGATGCCTCGGTGGTCAACGTCGCCCTTCCCAGCATCCAGGCGACGTTCGGAGTCTCGATCACCGAGGTCACCTGGCTGACCACGTCCTACCTGATCGCGCTCGTGCTGCTCCTGCCGCTGACCGGGTGGCTCGTGTCCGTGTTCGGCCGCAAACCGCTGTACCAAGCCTGCCTGCTCGTCTTCATCGGCGCGTCCGTGTTCGCCGGCCTCGCGCCGTCCCTGCCGTTCCTCATCGCCGCACGGGTGCTGCAGGGGCTCGGCGCCGGCATTTTGAACCCGGTGGAGCAGGCGATCCTCAGCGAAACCTTTCCTCCGGAGCAGCGCGGCCTGGCGACGGGCTTGTACGGGCTGGTCGTGGTGCTCGGGCCGACGATCGGACCGCTCGTCGGCGGCTGGATCACGGACAACATGACCTGGCGCTGGATCTTCTTCATCAACGTGCCGGTCGGGCTGCTCGGCTCGCTCCTCGTGGCGTCGTTCGTGCCCGAGCCCTCGCACCTCAAGCAGCGCGGCCGCGTGCGGGTGGACGTGGTCGGCATCGGCCTGCTTGCGGTTGGGCTCTCCAGCCTGCTCATCGTGCTCGAGCAGGGGAACCGGTGGGACTGGTTCTCGTCGCCGCTGGTGTGGGGGTTCGGCCTGGCCGCCGTGTCGGGGCTGCTCCTCTTCGTGCTGTGGGAGCTTCTGGGCACGGACACGCCGGCGGTGGATCTCCGCATCCTCACCAACCGCGCGTTCACGGCGGCATGGGCGAGCGTGGGCGTGCTCGGGCTCGCGCTGATCGGGGCGCTGCTGCTGCAGTCGCTGTTTCTGCAAGAGGTGCTGGGCTACACGGCCACGCAGACGGGGACGATGTTCGTGCCGCGCGGTCTGGTGACGATGATCATGAGCCCGATCGCGGGGCTGCTGCTCAACCGCGTCGGGCCGCGCCTGCTCGCGGCGGCAGGGGGGCTGAGCGTGGCGGCGGCGCTGTTCATGATGTCCCGGTGGACGCTCGACGCCGGATTGGTGCAGATTTTGCCACCGATGATGCTCAACGGCCTCGGTCTCGCGATGCTGTTCATCCCGCTGTTCAACGCCGGGATCGCCTCCGTGGACCGGAGGAAGATCACGGGTGCGGCGGGTCTCCTCTCCCTGCAGCTTCAGCTCGGCGCCGCGTTCGGCTCCGCGATCTTGGCGACGATGATCGAGCGCGGCATCACGCGGTACCACGCGATCCTCGTGGAGCACGCCACCGCCGCGAGCCCGGCGTTTTCCACGACCCTCCAGCAACTGACGCGGCTGCTGTCGGGACCTGGAGGCCGCGACCCCGTGACCGCTCAACAGCAGGCGTACGCCATGCTCGATCAGACGATCACGGCCCAGGCGTCGGTGCTCTCGTTCAATCACGCCTTTCAGATCATCGCCGCGATCGCGCTGATCGTCCTGCTCTGCGTGCCGTTTCTCCGCCGCCCGATCGCGAATCTGCCGCACTGACCGGATCTTAAGGGCTGACCCGCTGCTGGTCGCGCGGGAACAGCGTCACCTCGCGGATGTTGGACGCACCGACCAGGCTGGCCACCCACCGCTCGAGCCCTATGGCGAAGCCGCCGTGCGGCGGCATCCCGTACCTGAACGCCTCGAGGTATCCCGCCAGCGGCTCGGGCGACAGGCCGCGCCCGCTCAAGGCGGACACGTAGTCCTCGTAGCGGTGGAGGCGTTGCCCGCCCGTCACGAGTTCGGTCCCCCGGAACAGGAGATCGAATCCGTTGGCGTACTCGGGGCGGGCAGGGTCCGGATGGGTGTAGAAGGGACGCTTGGCCATCGGGTACCCCGTGACGAAGAGGTAGTCGGAGTGGTGCACCGTCTGCGCCCAGCGTCCGAGCCATCGCTCGTGTTGAGGCGTGAGGTCTGACTCGTGCAGCGCACCGGCCCCTGTCTCCCGCGCGATGAGCGCGAGGGCTTCGGTGAAGTGCAGCGTGGGGATCGCCGCGGGAACGTCCGGCAGGCGGACACCGAGCCGGGTCAACGCATCGGCGGCATCCCCCCGGATGGCGTCCACCATTCCCGCAAGCACCTGGGTGAGCACGCTCATCACCGTGGTGTGGTCGTCGATGAATCCCGTCTCCGCGTCCATCGACACGTACTCGTTGAGATGGCGCGGGGTGTCGTGGGGCTCCGCGCGGAAGACCGGTCCGATCTCGAAGACGCGCTCGAATACGCCGACCATGATCTGTTTGTACAGCTGCGGGCTCTGCGCCAGGTACGCGCGCCGGCCGAAATAGTCGATGGAGAACACGCTGGCGCCACTCTCCGTCGCCGTGCCGACGATCTTCGGCGTCTGGATCTCGACGAAGCCCGCGGATCGCAGGACCGCCCGGAACCCCGCCATCGACGCCGCGGCGATTTCGAACGGCGCGCGCAGGCGCGGATGCCGGAGGGCGACGGGGGCATGATCGAGGATCAAGGGCAGGCCCGCGTTGACGGTCGGGCGGCTCAGGTCGAGGGGAGGCCCGCCGGCCGCCGCCGCGACGACATCGACGGATGGCTCATGGACCTCAACACCTCCGGGCGCCTGCGGGCTCTCCCGCACTACCCCGTCGATCGTGAGCACCGACTCGCGCTGGACGCCGTCGAGTCTGGCGGTGAGCTCCGGATCCTGGACGACCGCCTGGGCCAGGCCTTTGCCGTCCCTCAGGATGAGGAAGGCGATCTGGCCGAGCGGTCGCCAGTGATGAAGCCAGCCGGCCAGGCGTACACGGCGACCGATGTGTTCGTGAAGCTGGGTGGTCCAGATGCGCGTCACGGCGGCACCCCGACAATAAAAAGTCCCCCGCCTGTCCGGACGGGGGGCCGTCGTGGTGCCACCGCACTTCGCCGCTCCGCGAGGTGGGCGAAGCGACCTTCGACTCCGGTAACGGCGGAGCGCCGTCGAGGCCTACTGGGCCGGATGACCGTTCTTCCCCGGAGCTGATGGAGGGTCTTCACGCGTTCCGGAGACCGCTCTCACACCGTCAGCGGCTCTCTCGACTCCGGTGTCTCGCGCGACTCGTCTCCGTCATCGCTTGGACTGCACGTTACCAGGACCGGGTTCGCCCGTCAAGAGGAAGGGCCCGCTGGGCCGCCGCACGCCATGCTCGGCGTTGCCGCCGCGCGTTGACGACGGGTCATCTCACGACATCTCGGCCGGATACTAAAAAGACACGCGCGTTGGGCGCGCGCGCCCAGGCGTGACGTCGTCGTCCCGGGAGGGTGCAGATGCTGCAGGTGGCCCTGCTCCAGATCTCCGCTCACGCAGCGGACCAGGAGGCCAATCGGCGGACAGGGGACGCGTGGTGCCGCAAGGCCAAGGCTTTGGGGGCGGATATTGCGCTGTTCCCCGAGATGTGGAACATCGGCTACACGGCGTACGCGGGATGCCCGAACTTGCTCGCGGCCGTTGGCCGCGAGAAGCCCGTCGAGCGCGCGGCGCGCGTTCGCTGGCAGGCGCAGGCGGTCGGGAGGAGCGATCCTTTCGTCACGCACTTCCAGCGGCTCGCGGCGGAGCTCGACATGGCCATCGCCGTCACGTACCTGGAGCGCTGGCCCGGCGGCGCGCCGCGGAACACCGTGTCGCTTATCGACCGGCGGGGTGAGATCGCGTTCACGTACGCGAAGGTGCACACGTGCGACTTCGACATGGAGGCGGCGTGTACGCCCGGCGAGGACTTCTACGTTGCGCCCCTGCGAACCGCACACGACACGGTCGACGTCGGGGCGATGATCTGTTTCGATAGAGAGTTTCCCGAGAGCGCCCGCATCCTGATGCTCAAGGGTGCCGAGCTCGTGCTCGTCCCCAACGCCTGCGAAATGGAGGCGAACCGTCTGTCGCAGCTGGGCGCCCGCGCGTTCGAAAACATGATGGGCGTGGCGCTCGCGAACTACCCTGCGCCGCAGCAGAACGGCCGCTCCGTTGCGTTCGACGGGATCGCCTTCACCGATGAGGGACGATCGCGAGACATGTGCGTCGCCGCCGCGGGGGAGGAGGAAGGGATCTACTTGGCGCGCTTTGACCTCGACGTCCTGCGGACATACCGCGCCCGGGAAGTGTGGGGCAACGCGTTCCGGCGGCCCCACCGTTACGCGCCGCTCGCGTCGATGGACGTCCGGGTTCCATAGCGGCGCGCCGACACCCGGGGCGAGCCGTACGATCGGGCCGCGCGGTAGCGCGGGTAATGCCCCGAGGGCGCCGCAACGCGTGCGCTAGGTGGACACCCGGAACAGGACGCCGAGCAGGTAGGTGGCACCACCGACGATGATGCCGGCGACGGTCATCTCCAGCCCCGACGCCCACCAACTGCGCAGCGTGAAGAGCGACTTGGCCGCCCCGACGAGAAAATGGGCGACCAGGGACACGACGGCGGCCCAGATTACCCCCGCGGTGCCGCCGAGCCAGAAGAACGGCAGCACCGGAATGAACGCGCCGACCCCGGTGCTGATGCCCGCGGCGATCCCCGCCTGGAACGGATTGCCCCCGGTGTTCACGCCGCCCAGTTCCTCGCTCACGAGCGCCTGTAACATCGCCTCGGCGTTCCCGCTGAGTCGCGTCGCCAATTCGTCCGCCTGGACCTTGTCGAGCCCCTTGAGCTGATAGAAGAGCGATAGTTCTTCCTGTTCCTCCTCAGGGTGTTCGGTCACTTCTTTCCGCTCGCCCTCGATGCTGGCGGCCGCGACTTCCGCCGTCGACCGCTCGGCGAGAAACGCACCGACGGCCATCGAGAGCGCCGAGGCAATCGCACCGGCGAGGCCTGCGGTGAGGACGAAGCTCGAGCCTCCCGTGGCGCCGGACACGCCGGCGACGATCCCGAAGACGGCGCCGAGCCCGTCGTTCGCGCCGTAGACCGCTCCCGAGATCCAACTGGACCCCGCCTGGTGCCAGCGCTCCCGGCCCAGAATACGCCTGAGGCGGCCCTCCGGCGTCTCCGCGCCGACCTGCGCCGGCGCTCCCGATCGCATCTCCTCATCGGCCAGCGCGTGGGAGCGCTCCTCTTTCCGCAGTTGCGTCAACAGCTCGTCCGTCGCACCATCGCCCGTGGGCCGGCCGTACACACCGTCCACCTCTTCGTTCTCCAGGGACTCCCGCCACGCGAGCACCTTCTCCACCGGCGCGAACTTGATCTGCAGACGGGTCCAGAAGGGGAGGTACACGCTTGCGGCGTCGGGTATCGCAGCGCCCAATTCTCGGAGACGGGTCTCGAGGCGGGCGCGGTGACCGCCCTCGGCCTCCGCCATGCGCCGGAGGACCTCGGCGCGCTTCGGATCCCGTTCGCGTGCCGCAAGGGCTTCGTACGCTTGCCGTGCCTGGATCTCGCCTCGCCACGCCGTCAGGAGGCGGGCGACCGCGTCCTCGCGGTCGGGGGCGTTACGTGTTTCCGGGGGGTTCATCGGTACTCCCTTCCACGCGGCCGAGATCGGCGTCGGAGTGGACGTCGCCCGCGCCGCATCACCACGCGCTGATTCGGCGCGCGGCAGTGTCGTTCCTCGACTGCCGGGGCGCACGGCCAATCGGCTCACGCGTGGTCGGCGCCCGCGACCTCCGCCCGCGTCGTCTGCGTCCACGTCCGTCCGGGGAGGAGCGAGAGCGCCCAGCGCAGGTGCAGCGCGACGCCCTGGAAGTTCTTCTCGAAGCCACCCTCCGAGTTGCTGATCGTGAAGAGCGGCAGCGTCCACACCGCGGCGGGCGCGGACGGGCGAAGGGTGATCGAAAGGCCGGAGTGGCCTTCCGAGATCCGCACCAGGTCGCGCGCGGAGAGAGCCGCCGGTAGGTAGAGCGACCGAGGAGTGCCGGCATCGTCGAGTGCGACCTCTTCCGGCGCGCCAAAGATGCCGAGGTCCCACTCTTCGGCCACGACGGCGTCGAGCGGCGCGTCCCCCGTCCACCGCACGCCGATCGTGTGCAGGAGCGCACGTTGTCCCGCCGCGATCTCAAGCGTGCGTTCCACGGCGGCCTCGCCCCCAGGGAGCGACGCAGCGCGCGTCAGCACGAGGCGGACCGCGTCCGGGCCCCGTTCCAGGCGCCAGGCGTACTCGCCCCACGCGAAGCCGCCGAGCTCGTCTTGTTCGTCCCGCCCCACCTGGTCGGTCGTCGCCGCAGGGGACCAGAGGTGCATGCGCAACGTCGGCCGCTGCACCCGGTCGTATATCAGCCATTGGGAGAGGCCGGGCGCGGTGGGGCGGAGTTCCGAGGCGTCACGTGGCGCGTGGGCGCCTTCGGACCGCGAGTCGGTCGGCGCCTGTTCGGCGGCCCGGCGGAGATCCTCATGGTATGCTTCCGGCCGGCGCGTCATGACGTTGCCGAGGTGACGCCGCGCCGGCCGGTCGTCCCACTCGATGACGCTTCCGCCCCGTCCGGGACTGACCGTGCACACCACTAGATCGGTGGCCAGGCGAACGTCGTGACGGCCGTCTCCGTCCAGATCCTCGGCTTCGCCCTCGGTGTAGCGCCCCGGGCGCGCCGCGCGGTCGGCGATGGCCTCGGCCGCGATGAGATGACCGAACGCCGCGCCGCGGATGTGCGGCAGGTAGACGCCGCCGAAGACGCCGTGCCAATATGGGCAGTTACACTCCCCGGCCCACAGTTCGTCGAGCGCGCGGGCGCGTGTGTCTCCCGCGGGCATCGTGTGGATCTTCCGGCCGGCGCGGAGGCCGAGGTGGTGCATGGTGTTGACCTCCCCGTATTTCACGAGGAAGTGTCGCCAGAAGCCTCCGCGGACGAACCCTGTCAGTTCCGCGCGCCCGGCCCCGTCGAGCTCGTTTCTCAGGAGCGCAAAGCGGCCGGCGGAGACCGGGCCGAGCGCCCACCCCGCCATCTCGTCGTACGTGCCGGTGGGAAGATAGATCCGGCCCGCCGCCGGTCGCGTACGCAGGTACTCGGCCGGCGCGACCAGATCGAGCCACGGCGTCGCTTCCAGCGCGTCGAGGAATCGCTCGACCCATCCGCGCTCCCAACACAGCGCATGCGTCGTCGGCCACAACCCGAACTTCTCGCCGTCGTCGCCCATCAACGCCAGATCGAGGGGAGCGTCGCGCCCCTCCGGCCTGACGTCGGTTTCAGCGAGCGTACGGAGATAGGCGATGACGTCCGCGGGGTCCGCCCAGGGGATCAGGTAGCGCAGCCGTCGGAGGCTCGCGAACAGGGCCAGCGGGACGCCTTCCTCCTCGGTGATGTAGTAGCCGAGGAGCTGCGCGTCCTCGAGCCCCACCGCGTGGAAGTGCGTGTCGTCCACGATCGTGTAGCGGGGGCCCGCCTCGCCGATCGGCCGAGCGAGGTGCGGCTCCCAAATTCGTTCGGCGAGCCAAAGGCCTTCGGATGCGCCCCCAAACTCCTCGGCGACCGCGCGCGTGAGTTTCTCGATCTGTCCGCGTTTGTCGGCGTCGGGGATGATCGCGAGGACCGGTTCGTAGTACCCGCCGGTCAGCACTTCGACCTGCCCGCGCGCGACGAGCCCACGTACGCGGCCCAGCACCTCGGGGCGGTGCGCGCGGAGCCAGTCCAGCAGCGGGCCGGTGTAGTGTAGCGCGAGTCGGACCCGAGGGTGGCGCTCGAGGGCGGCGACCATCGGCTCGTACGCCAAATCGGTCGCGCTGGCAAAGACGTGGTCGAAGTTGCCGACCGGTTGGTGATTGTGGATGACGAGCGCGAGGGCGAGGCGGTGCATGTCACTCCTGTGATTGTCGGTGAGCTCCGCGATCCCTTCTCGGGGCGCCGGGCGCCCCGTCTCGCCGCCGCATTCGCACGTGCCGCGACGCGTTAGGCACGCCCTTCGGCGTAGAGCACCCGCCACATCACCGGCGGCACCGCCGGCATGGCCTCGGCGCCGAGATCGTGCGCTTCGCCGGTCAGGACGTCGACCCAACGCCGTGCCGCCAGGGTGTCCGGAAGCGGCACGTGGGTGTTCGCCCACCCGCCGAGGCGCTCGAGCGTGGCGGGAAACCGCGGGACGAGCGCGAGCAGCGCGTCGTCGCCCGACTCCCGCGCAAACGCGATCAGGTGGTTGGCTCGATCGCCGGCGGCCTCGAGCGCCCGATAGCTTCCGGCGAACAGATCGGCGTGCCCGCGCCGAAACCGCAACAGACGGGCCGTGGCGTAGAGCTTCGCTCGTTCATCCGCCGCTTCGACCCAGCCGCGGAGCTGGGATGGATCCGGTCGGGCCAGGCGCGGCTCGAGCGACTCCAGCAGCCGCGCGCGCAGCGCGAAGTCCACCGGCCGCCGGTTGTCGGGGTCGACGAGGGACCCGTCGAGGAGATCCGCGCCCTGGTAGAAGTCCGGCACGCCCGGCGTCGTCAGCTTCAGCACGAGCTGGCTCAGGGCGTTCGCGAAGCCGATCCGCGTCAGCGCCGTCGCCAGCGGCTCGATCGCGCGGGCGACGCGGGGATCCTCCGTCATGCCCCGGACGAACTGCTCCAGGTCCGCCTCGTAGGCGGCGTCCGGGCTCACCCAGCTGGTCCGCCGTTTGGCTTCGCGCGAGGCCTTGAGCATGTACGCACAGAGCCGGTCCGTGAGCGTGGCGCGGTCGGCGCCCGTCCACACGGCGACGAGCGTCTGGTAGAACAGGAACTCGTCGGCGCGGGACGGGCCGCGCGCGCGCCGGTAGCGGCGAGCCACGCGCGACAGCGCCCCGACGGTGCGCCGCCACGTCTCCGGTGTCTCGGCCAGCGCGATCATCCGCATGCGCGTGTCTTCGCCGCGCTTGTGATCGTGCGTGGCCGTGGCCAGTAGCGTCCGCGGATAGCGCAGCGCGCGGTAGCGCGCCCGCGCGTGGAACGCTTGCAGGGGCAGTCCGAAGCGGTCGGGGTCTCCTCCGACTTCGTTGAGCGCCACGAACGGCAGGTAGCGGTAGAACGCCGTGTCCTCCACGCCCTTCGCGGCGACCGGAGCGGTATACTGCTGGAACCGTCCGAGCCACTCGGTCCACAGCGGTCCGCGCTCCGGGAGCGATGGGTCGGTCAGCACGTTTGCGACAAACGCGTACACCGTGGGTTCCGTCCCCGGGTTCCGCAGCCTCGCAGTCTGCGCCGCCTCCCGGATCACCGCCGTCCCCTCGTCGCGGTCGTGCGGCAGGTAGGTGCGGTATCGCGGAAACACGGCCACGATCTGCGCCAACGCGTCGCGCAGCGCCTCCAGCGTGAAGTCCCGCGTGTGATAGTCTGCCTCGGAGATCCGGTCGAGGACGTACGCGAGGCGGTACAACTCCCCCGCCAGCGAGGTCTCCATGACCAGCCGCTTGGCCTCGCGCACCACCGATCCGTAGGGCTGCGTCACCCCGGTGAACTGGCGGTACGCCCGCTCGAGTCCGATGCGTCCGCCGGGATACGTCAGGAGCTGCAAGACGTCGTTCAGGAAGTCGTAGCCGACCGTGCCGTCGACCGACCATTCCTCCGGGAGCGTCTCGCCGTGGCCGAGGATCTTCTCGACCCAGACGCCTCGCGGGCCAAGCGCGCGCAACGCTTCGAGGTAGCCGTGGGGATCGACGAGGCCGTCGATGTGATCGATGCGCACGCCGTCGATCCCCCTGTGGGTCAGAAGTTGCGCCAGCAGCCGGTGGGCTTCGGCGAACACGTCCGGTTGCTCCATCCGCAGGCCGATCAGTTCGTTCACGTCGAAGAACCGGCGGTAGTTGATCTCGTGCGGCGCCGTCTGCCAGTACGAGAGCCGCCAGTGCTGCCGCTCCAAGATGGCGTGCAGCTCGGCGCCTCGCACCTCCCGTAGCGCGGCCACGTCGGGCGGCGTCAGAAGCGCGTCGAGCCGGGTCCGCAGCGCGTCGAAGGTGGCGCGGTCTCCGGTCGCGAGCCGCCGGAACTCGTCCGCGACCGCCTCGAGCGCGTCGACCGACCCCCGGCGCGCACCCCGAGACAGGGCCGCGGCCAACACGTCGGCGTACGTCGCGGGCGCCAGCGCGAATCGGTTGCCGAAGTAGTCCGCCCGGAGCGCGCCGTGGTCCCACACCAGCCCGATCTCGCCGCGGTCCAGCGCGTCGCCGTACGGACTCCCGAGAAACGGCAGCAGGATCTTGCCGCGCAGTTCCGGCTTGAGCGGCTCCCAGTCGATGTCGAAGTGGAACGCGTAGGGCGAGTCGGGCCCATGTGCGAGGACGTCCTGCCAGCGGGCGTTCTCGGGCCCGGTGTACGCGTGGTTCGGCACGAAGTCCACGATGATCCCGAGCCCGGCCCCCCGGGCGGCGTCGACCAGCGCCCAGAACGCGTCCGCGCCGCCGAGTTCTTCTCGGATGCGGTTGTGGTCGACGACGTCGTAGCCGTGTGTGCTGCCGGGTCGTGCCTCGGTGATCGGCGAGAGATAGAGGTGGCTGACGCCGAGCTTGCGGAGATACGCCAGCGCGGCGCGGGCGTCGTCGAACCCGAGCTGCGGCCCGAGTTGCAGGCGGTAGGTGGCGATCATGCGCGGCGGACGTCCCGTCGGGGCGGGTACGAGTTCATAGTACCCTTATTCCCGACGGCGGTGCCGGTGTCTTGCTCGCGCTAACGCGTCTCGATAGCTACGTCCCCGCGTTGCGAACCTCGATACGGACGATGTTGTCGACGTACCGGCCGCCTCGCTTGTCGCCGGGGACGACTAAGCGCGCCATGCCTTCGTCGGAGGGCAACGCCGCGCCGTCGCGCCGATAGGCGACGAGGATCGCCTGATTGCCGTAGTCCTGCAGCATTTCCGCCACCGCGATGACTGCCTGGTACCCGTCGCTGCCGGTGACGACGACGTACTTGCGGAGGAGGTCGTTCTTCCGGCGCGGGTCCGTCACCACGCCGGCCGCGCTGACGAGCACCCACAACGGCACCCCGGCGAATTCGGCCTGCGTCGACGCGGTCCCGGCGAGAAACTCCACGCGGAGCGTCGAGACAGGATAGCGCTGCAGGTCCGCCAGCGTCACCCGCGCCGGATGACGGACGACGCCGGTGAGATCGAACGCCCGCGCGTAGCCCCCCGGCTGCGCGCGCACGTGGAGGACCCCGCCCGGCGCGCCTACCGCGAGGGTCAGCAGGACACAGACGACGGCGAGGGCGGTCCCGGCGACGATCGGCGCGCGTGCCACGGCGGTCACGGCGTATCCACCGCGCTTAGGGCCGGGCGACCATGACTTCGGTCGCCTTGACCACGGCGATCACGTCGTCTCCCACTTGGAGCTTCAGACGCTGGATGGATTCTCGGGTGACCGCGGCGACAAGCTCCTGATTGCCGATGCTCATCTGGACCTCGGCCATGATGTTGCCGAGCGAGATCGCCGTGATCTTGGCGCGAAGCTGGTTACGCGCGCTGAGTTGCATGATGCCCCTCCCTAGAATCTGGGATGCGATCGAGCCAAGCACCCGTCTCCCTCGCGACCGCCGGACGGATGTAAAGCGTGTACGTCAGATGACATGAGTAGTTTCCATTGATCGCTCGCGGTTCCTTCCGGGGTGTGCGTCGGCCGGATGGGGGAGGGTGGCGGGAACGGTCTTCGCGTTGAGAGCTCACGTCGCCACGCGCGGGGTGGCGCGGCGAGTTGGCCTCAGGGCGGGAGCGTCAGTCGGCCGGCGCGCCGCCCGCGGCCGCGGCGGCGTGCGCGTGCACGCTTCCGCCCGGCATGAACATCACCACCGCGGCGAAGCCGAGGGCGATCATGACCAGCCCGAGCACGAACGTGCCGTGCACGGCCTGCGCCAGCGCCACGCGCAGCGCTTCGTGTGCGGTCGGCGTCAGCCGCTGCTGGAGCGTCGGGTCCAACACGAGTTCGGGATCCACGATCCGCGGTAGCCCGAGGCCGGTCTGCGCCGCCAGGCCGCGGAGGCGCGCGTCCAGGATCCCGATGAGCACCGCGCCCTGGGCGCTTACGCCGATCGCACTGCCCATGTTCCGTCCGAAGACGTTGATCGAGGTCACGAGTCCCCGGAGGGGTTTGTCTACGGCGGTCTGCATCGCGATGATGAACATCGTCGCGCTCAGCCCCATCCCGGCCCCGAGGACGACCATGTCCACGAACACGGTCATGGTGGACGCCTGCGCGTTGAGGAGCGTGAGGAGCCCGAACCCCGCCGTGAGCAGCGCCATCCCGCCGACGGTGACCGGCCGGAATCCCAAGTGGAGCGCGAGCCGCCCGCCCACGATGCTGCCGACGGTCCAGACCACCATGAACGGCGTCAGCGCGGCGCCGGCGATCGTAGCGCTCGTGCCCATCACGCCCTGGACGTACAGTGGAATGTACGCGACCGCGCCGAACATGCTGACCCCGATGAGAAAGCCGCCGACCGAACACACGGTCACGATCCGGTTGTCGAAGAGGCTGAAGGGCAGAAACGGCTGCGTGCTCCGCATCTCGACGCGGAGGAAGAGGAGCAACAGGGCGGCGCTCAGCGCCGCGAGCGCGAGCGCCTGGCCCGACGCCCACGGGAAGTCCCGTCCACCCCAGAACAACAGCAACAGCAGGGCGACCGCGCTGCCGGACAGCAGGCCGACGCCGGCGTAGTCCACCGATCCGGTCCGCGACACCGGCGCCTCGTGGAACGCGAGCACGATGATCGTCGTGGCCACCAGTCCCGCGGGCACGTTCAGGAAGAAGATCCAGCGCCATGATGCGTGGTCGGTCAGGAACCCGCCGAGCAATGGACCGACGATCGCGGCGAACCCCCACACGCCGCTGAACACGCCCTGGATCTTGAGGCGCTGCTCGATCGGGAAGAGATCGGCGATGATCGTGAGCGCGATTGGCAGCAGCGCGCCGCCGCCGACGCCCTGGAGCAAACGGAACAGCACGAGCTCGCCCATCGAGCGCGACAGCCCGCACAGCACCGAGGTCCCAATGAACGTGAGGATTCCGATCAGGTAGATCCGCTTGCGGCCGTACAGATCGGCGAGCCGTCCGAAGATCGGGGTCGTGACCACGAACGAGATCTGGTACGCGGAGAACACCCACGAGTAGAGGGCGAAGCCGCCGAGCGACCCCGCGATCGTCGGCATCGCCGTCCCCACGGCGGTCTGATCGATCGCCGCGAGAAACATTCCGAGCATCGCGGCCACGACGACGACCGCGCGGCGCGTCAACTCAGACCCCAACCCAGGCGGCCCGGCACCATGATGCCGCGCGGATCGTACGCCGCTCGGAGGCGACGCATCAGGGCGATCCCGCCGGGCTCGGCTCCCCAGACCGGTAGCCGCGGCTTGAGCGCCGGCGGCGCCGTCTCCACGACCGCGTATCCGCCGGCCGCGCCGGCCGCGCGTCCGAGCGCCTCGACGAGCGCGGTGCCGGCATCGGCGGCCGCCGCCGCGTAGAGAAGCCCGACGCCGGCATGCGCGACGATTTCCGCAGCGCGGCCGTCGTCCCCGAGCGGTTCGAGCGCCCGGGCGAGGTCGCTCCATCGCGCAATCGGCCCGCCGGCCCGGCACACGACGCCCCCGGGGTGCGTATCCGGCGACGGGAACTCCGCGACCGCGTCCCACAGGCCGCGGTGGGCGTCGCCTTCGAGGATCTCCACCCGGCCCGCCGCCCCGCCGAGCGATCGCATCTCGCTCACGTGGCGCGCGCGGCTCTCCTCCATCCCCTCGACGAGCAGCAGCACGCCCCACGCGCCGGCGGACGGCGCAGGTGCCCCGGTGGCGCCGGCGAGCCGGCGGAACGCCGGGGGGTTCACCGCTTCCAGCGCCGACGGCAGCAGATAGGACCGCATCACGGCGGTCGTCAGCGCGTGCGCCGCCTCCAGGTCGGGGACGGCCACGAGCACCGTGAGCCCGTCTCCCGGCATCGGCGAGATCTTGAACGTGGCCTCGGTCACGATCCCCGCCGCTCCGAGGCTGCCGATGAACAGCTTGCCGAGATCGTATCCGGCGACGTTCTTGACGACCTTGCCGCCCGCTTTGATGACCTCGCCGGTCGGGAGCGCCACGCGGATGCCGATCAGCATGTCCCGGATCGAGCCCCACAGCAGTCGCCGGGGGCCGTTCCGATTCGCGGCGATCAGGCCGCCGAGGGTGGCCCGCCCGGCCCCCGGCGGGTCGATCGGCAGCCACTGGTTGTGTTTGGCGAGTTCGGCCTGGAGGTCTCGAAACCGGGTGCCGGCGCGAACGGCGACGACGTAGTCGGCGGGCGTGTAGTCGGTGATGCCGGTGAGCCTGGCGGTGTCGACCACCAGGTCCGCGCGGGACGGGACTTGGCCGAGATGCTGGTGGGCGCCCGCGCCCCACGGGAGCACGGCGGCGCCGGTGTCCCCCGCAGCCGCGAGCAGGGCACCGGTCTCTTCCGGCGTCCCGGGTCTCGCCACGGCAGTCGGGACCACGCCGTCGACGGCGTACGCGGCGACGGCCTGGGGTGCGACGAGAAGATGTTCGGCGCCGACGATCTCCCGCGCGCGATCGGCCAGAGACGCGCTCATGCCCGGGGCGCGTCGGCCGCGGGGGTCTGCTCGGCGGCCGCGTACGCGCGGTCGAGGAGGTCGATCAGGTGGTGCACCTCGGTCGCCAGCCCGTGCGTGCGCGCGCCGGCCGCGAGCTGGAGCATGCAGCCCGGGTTCGGGGCGACGAGCATGTCAGCTCCGGTGCGGGCGACCGCGTCCATCTTCTCGTCGAGGATCCGGCGTGAATAGGCTGGCTGGACGACGTTGTAGATGCCCGCGCTGCCACAGCAGCGATCCGACCCCTCGAGTTCCACCAGCTCAAGGCCGGGGATCCGCCGCAGCAGGTCGCGGGGCTGGCGTCGGACGCCCTGGCCGTGCAGGAGATGGCACGGGTCCTGGTAGGTCACCCGCGCACGCACCTCGCCCATCCGTCCCACGAGCCCGAGGTCGACCAGGAACTCGCTCGCATCGCGGCATAGCCGGCTGTACGTCTCGGCGCGCTCCGCGTAGGCGGGATCGTCGTCCCGGAAGAGGACGTGGTACTCTTTGCTCGCGGCGCCACATCCCGCGGCGTTGATGATCACCGCGTCCACCCCCGCGGCGAGGAATGTCTCGATGTTTCGCCGGGCCATCTGCTTCACCGTCTCGCGCTCGCCGTTGTGGATGTTGAGCGCGCCGCAGCATCCCTGGCCGCGGGGCACGACGACGTCGCATCCGTTGCGCTGCAGGACGCGGATCGTGGCCTCGTTCACGTCGGCGAACAGCAGGCTCATGACGCAGCCGCTGAGCAGCCCGACGCGCGCCCGGCGCTCGCCGATCGCCGGGTAGACCTCGGACGAAGGGGCGAAGAACCGCGAGGGGACCGGCGGGAGCAGCGACTCCATCTCGGCCAGCCGCTGGGGCATCAGGTGCAGTGCCCGCGCGAGCCTGCCAAGGCCGCTGCGCTGGTAGAGTCGGAGCAGGACGGCGCCGGTGCGGAGGCGGCCGGGGTAGGGCATCAGGTGGCGCAGGGCCGCGAGCGTGATCCGGCGGGCGAACGGGGTGCCCGTGGGCCCGATCTCCGCGCGCGCGGCCTCGATGATCGTTCCGAACTTGACGCCCGCCGGGCACGCGGTCTCGCACGCGCGGCATCCGAGGCAGACGTACATGTGTTCCTCGAAACGGGCATCGATCGGAATGCGTCCCTGGGCGGCGGCCTCGATCAGGTGGATCCGCCCGCGGGGCGACTCCGGTTCGACGCCGAGCATCCGGTACGTCGGACAGGCCTGGAGACAGAACCCGCACTGGATGCACTTGTCGAGCTCCGGGATCTGCAGGCGCGGGATCGGCTTGGCCGCGGCGACATCTCGCGCGTCGGTCGATCCAATCGCGGTCTGGACCTGCGTGGCCATCGATGTGGCTCCTTTTCCCAGCCTGGCGCGTCGTTCCGTGCAACCCTGTCTCGTCCATTCTCGCATAAAGTCGCTAGGCCTCGCTACGTATGGCGGATAGGGTACAGCCTTCTCTCGTCGCGTCTCACCGTCCAGCGACCGTTTTTTGCGAACGACCTTGATGGAGCGTTCCGAGGAGATTCTCAGCGGTCTGGGACGACGAGGCCTCGGATTCTTGAAGCACCCTCGGAGGCTGTCCTGCCAACGCTCACTCGTAGTGCTTGAATGTTGGCCACAGATCCACGAGCGGTCCGCGCAAGCCCAGGCATAACATGATCGGCGCGTTCCGTTCGTAGGGCGTCGCGTACGTCGATCCGAACGTTGCGACGATCGTCGCCTCACGGCAAAGCGACCTCAAGCGCGTAATGTTGCCGTTGAGAAAGAGAATGACGCTTCCATCGTATCCGTGCGTCCCCCAGAGGAAATACTCATTGTGTCCGCTGAGGGCTGGTGGGAGCCCGTCGCTGCCTCCGTAAAAATCAAGTGCCGCTGCCTCGCCGTAGTTCGAGGTGATGATCGCGGCGCGGCCGCGTTGCTCGGGGCTGAGGGTGTGATAGACGCTCGCGATCTGCTTCTCATACGTGCGCCACCCGAGCTGGTCGGAGAACGTTTGCGGGAGCATCTCTTGCATGTCGAGTTGCTCTCGCCCCTGCGCGATCATCGTCTTGACGGCAAGCTTATTCTCTTGCCCCTGCGGGGTCATGTGCAGCAGCGTCATGTAGCGCACGGTCGCCGGTGGATCAAGGATCGGCATCGCAAGCGGCGCCGCGAGGACGCTCAGCGCGGCGCCAAGTCCGACGTAGGCTGCGCGCAGCGCGCGATGGCGAACGACGCGCTCAATCACGACGCTCCCGAGCGCAAACATCGGTGGATACGCCGCCGCAAGGTAGTAGTCTTTCCCGTGCAGCGCGATCATCTCGGCGAAGACAAGCAGAAACGCAAGTCCAAACACCCGAAACGTGGCGAGCCGGCGATCGACAAACCCCGAAGCGGCCCCCGCGATCCAGATCGGTGCGAAGAGCGGGTTCATCACTTCGATCTGATCCAGGACGAAGGGCACGGGCGCGACCGCCACATTCTTGCCGGGCGCAGCTACGAGGAGTGCTGCGAACGGCCACCCATGCATGTGCTGCCAGACCAGGCTCGGTGCCGCGATCGCGAGCGCAATTGCAGTTGCGATCCCCGTCTGCGGCAATCGCAGTACGCGACGCTCCGGGAGGAGCAAGAGCGCGACGATCAGCGCGACGAGGTAGAGCGGGATCGAATACTTGACTTCGAGCGAGATTCCGACGACGAGGCCGAGCCAGAGGAGCGCCGCGCGGTCGCCCTTGACGATCGCGCGAGCAGCGAGGTAGGCGACGAGCGTCCACGCGAGTGGCTCGAAGACGGTCGTATTGAACGTCGCGTACAGTCCGAGGAACATCGGCGCGAAGCCGGTAGGGATCCCGGCCGCGACCTGAGCGAAGCGACCGCCACCTGCCAGCCGAGCAAACGCGCACGCGACGAGGACGGTCGCTCCCGCCGCGAGCGCCGGGACGAGGCGGAGGAGGACAAGGTTCTCGCCGGCGGCCTGCGTCAGGGCGGAGATCAACGGGACGACCGGCGGCTGGTCGACGTACCCGAACGCCGGATGGCGCCCGCAGATGATGAAATACAGCTCGTCGCGGAAGAAGTCGTACCGGTTCGCGAATGCCGCGTGCGCGAGAAACGCCAGCGCGGCAAGGGCGAAGTCAATATGGAGGAGCTTCCTCACAGGCCGTTTGGCATTTAGGTTGGCGGCTCTGCTGTCCAGCCAGCCCTTCCATTTGATCTTCTATCTGTTCCTGAGCCCCTTCCGTTGAGGAAGTCCCTCCGGCTCTTCAGGAACGGGGTGGGACCGACGGCCCTCCGGCCGAACCGAGCGCGTCGCGAGTTCGGAACGCCCTAAATCCACAGCCCAGACGCGGCGAGGCGCGGCGGCCGCCGTGTGAGCAGTTCCCCGCACGAGACCGGCGTCGGCAGCACCTTGAACGGATTCATCCGGTCGTCCGGGTCGAACGTCGTTTTCAGCCGGCGTTGGGCCGCGAGATCCGCGTCCGAGAAGATCCACGGCATGTAGTTGTTCTTCTCGAACCCGATTCCGTGCTCCCCGCTGATGGTCCCGCCGACGGCGACGCACGCCGCCAGCATCTCCTCGCTGGCCTGCAGCACCCGCTCGATCTCACCCGGCGTTGCGGCGTCGTACGGCACGAGGGGGTGGAGATTGCCGTCGCCGGCGTGGAAGACGTTGGCGACCCGGATCCCGTACCGGCCCGCGATCTCCACGATCTGATGCATGATCGTCGGGAGCTGGCTGCGCGGTACCACAGCGTCGTGCAGGAAGTAGTTCGGCGCGAGCCGGCCCATCGCCCCGAACGCCCCCTTGCGCGCGGCCCAGTAGAGGTACCGCTCTTCCTCGGTGGCGGCGATGCGCACCTCCCGCGCGCCGTTCCGCGCGCACAACTCCTCCACGACCCGGGCCGAACGCTCCAGGCACTCTCGGACGCCCTCGACCTCGACCAGCAGCACCGCGCCCGCATCGAGCGGCAGCCCCGCGTGCACCGCCGGCTCCACGGCCTCGACGGTGAGCCGGTCGAGCATCTCGAGCGACGTCGGTCCGATCCCGGAGGCGATGATGTCGGCGACGGCCTCGCTGGCCGCCTCGATCGTCGCGAAGATCCCCAGCATCGTGCGCACCGCTTCGCGGCTCCGCATCAGGCGGACCGTGACCTTGGTCACGATCCCGATCGTCCCCTCGGACCCGACGATCAGGCCTGCGAGATCGAGCCCCGGCGCGTCGGGACCGCGGTCCGCGATTTCGGCGATCGTGCCGTCGGGCAGGACGATCTCGAGCCCCAGCACATGGTTCGTCGTGACCCCGAACGCAAGCGTATGCACGCCGCCGCTGTTGTTCGCTACGTTGCCGCCGATGCTGCACGCCGACTGGCTGCTCGGGTCCGGCGCGTAGAAGTACCCGTCGCGCTGGACCTCGCGCGTGACGTCCAGGTTGATCACGCCCGGTTCGACGACCGCACACCGGTTGTCGAGGTCCACCGACAGGATCCGCTTCATCTTGCTCATCGACACGACGATGCCGCCGATCGGAGTGATCGCGCCCCCCGACAGGCCGGTCCCGCTGCCCCGCGCGACCACGGGGACGTTGAACCGGCCCGCGATCCGCACGACCGCGGCGACCTCCGCGGCTGTCGTCGGGAGCACCACAAGATCGGGGATCGACGTCAGCGCCGACCCGTCGTACTCGTAGGCAATCAGATCGACCGGCTGGTTGAAGACACGGGCGGGCTCGAGCGCGTCGCGCAGGGCGCCCGCGAGCGCGTCCCGGTCCTCGATGCGGCGGCGGACATCGGCAAGTTCCACAGCGCCTTTCAGTATAGCACCTGATGGCGAACGCGAAGCGCGTGGCGGTGGCCGCGGTGGCGTACGCTCCTCTGTGGACCGTTCGAAGCCAGGGAAACACGCCTTGAGGCTCAAGTGCAGTGACCCGCCCGCCGTGCTTGCGCTAGTACCGCGCCCCCCGCACACGCGTTCCCGCACGCGAAGCTCCGGCGGCGGCCCTGTCACATTCTCCCCGTCTCGGTGGTCCCATCTTGTGAAGCCAATCCAATGAGGTGCGCCATGAACGAACATGCGAACGTCGTCGTGCTCGGAGCGGGATACGCGGGGTTAGTCGCCGCGATGCGGCTGGCCAGGCAGACCGATACCCGTATCGTCATCACGCTTGTCAACGCGTCGGACGTCTTCCACGAGCGCGTGCGCAATCACCAACTCGCCGCCGGGCAAGCTCTGCGGCGGTTGCCGGTGGCGTCGTTCCTGCGAGGGACGCGGATCCGGTTTCTCCAGGGCAGGGTGACGGCGGTGGAACCGGCGCGCCGCCGGGTCGCCGTGCAAACGGCCGACCACGTCGCGTCGGTCGAGTATGATTACCTGGTGTATGCGCTTGGGAGTTATATCGGGACCGAGGGCGTACCGGGCGCGCGGGAGCACGCCTCCACTCTCGACGACGCCTCCGCGCGCGCCCTGGCCGACCGCGTGCCCGGTGTTGCGGCGAACCGGGGGAGGCTGCTGGTCGTCGGCGGCGGCAACACCGGGGTCGAAGTGGCGACGGAACTTGCGGAAGCGTACCGGGGGTTGCAGATCACGCTCGTGACGCGCCGCTCCTTCGCGCGGCAGTTGTCTCCGGCGGCCCGCGCCCACGTTCGGAGCGCGTTCGACAGGCTCGGCGTGCAGTTCGTGCCGAACACCGCGGTCACGGAGGTGCATGCGCGCGGCGCGCTCACGGAGCACCACGAGACGATTCCGTTCGACCTGTGCGTGTGGGTCGGCGGGTTCGCCGTTTCCGACCTCGCGCGGCGCGCGGGGCTGCGCGTCAACGAGCGCGGCCAGATCCTTGTCGATCGGGCGATGCGGTCGCTCTCGCATCCCGAGATCTACGCCGTCGGCGACGCCGCGCATCCGGCGGACGATCCGGGGGCGCCCGTCCGCATGTCGCTGTACACGGCGACGGCGATGGGGGCGCACGGTGCGGATTGTCTGGCCGCGGAGCTCGCGGGCAAGCCGGGCGCCGCGTTCGGACTGTCCTATGGAGCGTTGGGGCTCAGCCTGGGACGGCACGACGGGGTGGTGCAGTTTCTGGACGCGCACCGCGACACGCCCTCGCGCCTGATCGTGACCGGCGCTCTCGCCAATCAGGTGCGTGAGTTCTTCGTTCGCCTCTCCGTGTGGGTGATCAAGGGGCAACGGCTCGGACCGTGGACGTTCTACTGGCCGGGCAAGAAGAAGATGCGGGGCGTGGCCGTACCGGCCCCGCGCCCGTCCGTCCCCGCCGCGGTCGCGACGGCGTCAACCGCGCGAACCGACCACTGAGATGAGCGAACGGCGCATGGACCACCTCACGATCTTCCAGCAGCAGCGTGCGCGGCTGTTCTCGTTAGCGTACCGGATGCTGGGCAGCGTGACGGACGCCGAGGACGTCTTGCAGGACGCCTATCTCCGATTTCAGCCCGCACCCCTCGATGAGATCCAGTCACCGCCGGGGTATCTCGCCACCATCGTGACGCGGTTGTGCCTGAACCGCCTGACGTCGGCGCGTGCGCGGCGGGAGACGTACGTCGGGCCGTGGCTGCCGGAGCCGGTCCGCGACGACGGACACCCCGAACTCGGGGATCCGGAGGCCCGCGTCGTCGAGTACGACTCTCTCTCGCTCGCGTTTCTGGTGCTTCTGGAGCGGCTCACGCCGGCCGAGCGCGCGGTCCTGCTCCTGCGCGAGGTGTTCGACTACGAGTACGATGAAATCGCCGGCATGCTGGACAAGTCGGAAGCCGCGTGCCGCAAACTGTTCAGCCGGGCGAAGAGCAATATCGCGCTGGACCGACCGCGCTTTCAGGCCAGCCGCGAGGAGCACCGGCGGCTCCTCGACGAATTCACCCGCGCCGCCGGGAGCGGCGACCTAGACGGGTTGCGAAATCTGCTCGCGGACGATGTGACGCTCCGGGCCGATGCGGGCGGCAAGGTGCGCGGCGCGGCCGTGCAACCTCTGCGCGGCGCCGAGCGGGTGGCGCGGTTCGTCATCGGCGTAACCGCGCGGTTCATGCCCGAAGGCGCGCGGCTGATGGTGGACGACATCAACCACCGGCCGACGCTGGTGATCCGCAACGCGGACGGGACGCCGGCCGTCGTGGTCAGCATCGAGGTGGACCAGGCGAAGATCTCCGCTGTCTGGGCGGTCGCCAACCCGGACAAGCTGCGCGCGGTCTGAGCGCTCCCGTCCGCCGAGGCCGGGTGCCTCGGCGGACGGGAGGACATCGCGCGTGCCGCCGGAGAATCCCCCTGCGTTCGCCGGTGCCTTGGGCGCCGGTTGGTGGATTGCGGGATCAGCCGATGCGCCTGTATACGATTGGGCATTCGACCCGCACGCTGGCGGAGCTCGTCGAGGCGCTGCGCGGCTTCGGCGTGCAGACGCTCGTTGATGTCCGCACGGTCCCTCGGTCGCGCCACGTGCCGCAGTTCAACCGCGAGACGCTGAGGCGCACCTTGCCGAGGCGCGGCATCCGGTACCGGCACGCGCCGGCGCTCGGCGGGTTGCGCCGCCCGCGCGCCGATTCCATCAACACCGCGTGGCGGAACGCGAGCTTTCGGGGCTTCGCCGACTACATGGGGACGCCCGAGTTCGCGGAGGCGATCCGTGCGCTCCGACGCCTGGCGCGGGCGGAGGGACCCGTGGCGCTCATGTGCGCCGAGGCCGTGCCGTGGCGCTGTCACCGCGCCCTGATCGCGGACGCGCTCGCGGCCAGGCGGGACGGCGTGATGCACATCATGGCCCCCGGTTCCGCGCGTCCGCATGCGCTGACGCCATGGGCGGTGGTGGACGGCACGACGGTGACATACCCGGGACCTCCGCCGGAACGGCCGGCAAGGCCCCGCGCCGCGCGAGGACGTTGAGGGAGGGCGTTGTCCATGTGCGCTTCGACAGCCCGCGGGTCGTTGGACGAGCTCAAGGTCCATCTGGGGACGATCGCCGACGTCGAAACAGCCGCCGCGGTCCTGGACTGGGATCAGCACACCTACATGCCCCCGGGCGGTGCGGAGACGCGCGCGTCGCAGCTCGGGACCCTCTCCCAAATCGCGCACGAGCAGTTCACCTCCACGCGCACGCAGACGCTCCTCGACGCGGCCGAACCTCTGTTGGACTCGCTCGATCCGGACTCCGACGACGCGGCGCTGCTCCGCGTCACGCGGCGGGACCTCACGAAGGCGAGCAAGCTGCCCTCCGAGTTCGTCGCCGAGCTGCAACGCGCAGCCTCCCTCGGCACACACGTCTGGCAGGAGGCGCGGGAGCGCAACGACTTCGCGGCGTTCCGGCCCCACCTCGAGCTGATGTTCGAACTGATGCGGCGCGAGGCCGACTACCTCGGGTACCGGGAGCACCCGTACGACGCGTTGATGGACAACTACGAACCGGAGATGACCTCGCGCGAGGTGAAGGCGCTATTCGACCGGCTGCTCGAGGTCACGGTGCCGCTCGTGCGAGCGATTGCCGCGCGACCCGGCCCCGCCACGGCCCCGCTGGCCCGCGAGTATGAGGAGGCGCCGCAACGCGCGTTCGGTCTCTCGATGGCGGAGGCGTTCGGGTACGATACGACGCGAGGCCGGCTCGACACGTCCGCGCACCCTTTTTCCACCGGGTTCGGCCGTGACGACGTGCGGATCACCACGCGGTTTCAACGGCCCGGCCTCGGGGCGATCTTCGCGATCTTTCACGAGGCCGGCCACGCGATGTACAACCAGGGCGTCCCGGCGTCGCTTCAACGCACGCCGCTGGCCGATGGGGCGAGCTATGGGATCCACGAGTCGCAGTCGCGGCTGTGGGAGAATCTCGTCGGCCGCAGCCGGGCGTTCTGGGAGCACGCGTTCCCGTCGCTGCACCGGGCGTTTCCCGCGCAGCTTGCGGGCGTGGACGTCGACGCGTTCTACGGCTCGATCAACCGCGTGGAGCCGAGCCTCATCCGGATCCACGCGGACGAGATCACGTACCACCTCCACATCATCTTGCGGTTCGAGTTGGAGCAGGCGGCGCTCACCGGGGCGCTGCGAGTGGCGGAACTTCCCGACGCCTGGAACGCCAAGATGGCCTCGTACCTGGGGATGACTCCGCCGACGGACACCGACGGGATGTTGCAGGACACGCACTGGGCCGCCGGGTTAATTGGGTACTTCCCCTCGTACACGCTCGGCAGCGTCGCGGCGGTCCAGTTGTTCGAGGCCGCGCGGCGCGCGCACCCCGATCTCACGGACCAGCTCCGCCGCGGGGAGTTCCAGGGGCTTCTCGGGTGGCTGCGGGAGCACGTCCACGCTTACGGGAGGAAGTTCTTCCCGCGGGACCTGCTCGTGCGCGCAACGGGCAGCCTGCTGACCCCCGAACCGTATCTGGCGTATTTGAAGGCGAAGTTCGGCGAGATCTACGGGCTCTCCACGGCGTAGGCTCGACGCCTCCCGTCGTCGAAGCGCCGCCGGCATCGAGCCCCCGGCCTAGGTCGTCCCGTTTAACAACGCGATCACTGCCTCTCGGCCGGCGGGGCGCCACCAGACGGGCGTCGCGTCGGTGCGTTTGTTTTCTTCACTGCTACCAGCCATACCCCGCGCGTCCGAACCATATTCCCGCGCGCCCTCCTACACGCGCGCCGGCAGGCCGGGCGCCGGCGAGGCCGTGGGTGCCGGTTCTCGCACGATCCGCCCCTCCTGCATCACCAGCGTCGGGTGACGCAGGGCCGTGATGTCGGACGCCGGATCGCCGGGCACCGCGATCAGATCCGCCGCGAACCCCTCCCGCACGACGCCGGTGACGTCGGCGAGGCCCATCGCGCCGGCCGCGACCGACGCCGCCGCGGCGATCGCCTCGGGCGTGCCGGCGCCGATCTCACGCAGCAGCGCCACTTCGGTGGCGATGGCGGTGAACGGCGTGAAGCGCCACCCCGCGTCCGTGCCGGCGACAAGGCGCACGCCCGCGCGGCGCATCCGGCGGAAGTGCTCGAGGTTGTTCTCGAACGTCCGCCGCCGCCGGTCGAGGTCCGCTTGCTCCGCGGCGGTGCGACGCTCGTGCGCCTGCAGCGCCGCGACGACGTAGTGGCCCACGGCGAGCGTCGTCGTCACGGGCGTGCCGGCGCGCGCGACTTCGTCCGCGACCTGCGGATCGAACTCCTGGAGTCCAGCGGCGTCGGCAAGGAAGTTGCAGTGTTCGATCTGATCGGCGCCCACGGCCAGGACCGAGCGCGTCGCGGCCGCGCACAGCGAGTGAATGCCCACGCGACGCCCGAACCGGTGCGCCTCGTGGACGGCCACGCGCAGTTCGTCCTCCGAGAACGACGGAAGCCATGACATCGTGCCGACGGTCCCGCCGCCCGTGGCCATGATCTTGATGTAGTCCACGCCGTCCTTGAGCAGCGCGCGCACCATGCGCTGGAGATCGTCGGGACCGTCCGCTTCGCCGCCGAAGTACCAGCAGTGTCCCCCGGTGATGGTGATGGGGCGGCCGCAGAGGTGCAGTCGCGGCAGCGACGCATAGCCCAGGTGCTGGGCGCGCCGCAGGTGCAGGGTCGTGTCGCGCCGGCCCCCGCAGTCACGCAGCGTCGTGATCCCTGAGGCGAGCGCGGTCTGCGCGTTGGCGAAGGCGATCGCAACGAGCACGCCGTCGGGCTCGCGCATGCTCGACTCGAACGGCGTCCCGTCGCCCGGGAGCACCAGGTGCACGTGCGCGTCGATCAACCCCGGCAGCAGCGTGTGGTCGGGGAGGTCGATGACCGGCGTGCCGGCGGGCACATCCCCCGGCACGCGGCCCTGATGCACCCCGTGGATCGCGCCGTCGCGCACGACCACCACGGGGTCCGAGGTCGCCGGAGCACCGGTGCCGTCGATGAGGCGGGGCGCGCGGACGATCCGCCACGTCGAGACGGGCGCAGATGCAGCCATCAGCCCGCGAGCTCGCCGGCTTCGATCATCTTCGCGATCCGCTCGATCCGGTCGGCGAAGATCTTCTCGCCGAGCGCGGCGGTGGAGTTCCGCGCGTCGCCGAGGATTCCCGTCGGGCTGGTCTCGTTCATGGGCGGCGGGACCTTCGAGCGCCACCGGATCGACGCGTCCCCGGTGAACCCCTCGCACGCCTTGTCCATCTGCACGAGATCCGGGCGGTGCGCGAGCATCATGGACGTCTCGCCCTGGCCGGCGTGGACACCCAGCCGGGCCATCTCGAGGCCCTCGCGCGCGGCGAACTGCTTGGTGTTCTCCAGCCACTCGTCGAAGTCCGTGATCGCCGAGATCCTGATCCCCGCGTGCTCTTTCCGAAGCTTCGGGAGGGCCTCCCGCAGCGCGCGGTAGTTGCCGCCGTGGCTGCACAGCAGAATGATCTCCGTGAACCCGTGGTGGGCGAGCGAGCGGCAGATCTCGAGGATCGTCGCCTCGAGGACGGACTCCGCGATGCTGACGGTGCCCGCCATCGGGAGGTGGCCGGTCGAGTACCCGAGGCTCACCACGGGGGCCACCAAGGCGTCCCCGAGGCGGCGCGCGAGACGCGTGCCGGTCGCGTAGCCGAGGTACGTGTCCACGCCAATCGGCATGTGGGGCCCGTGCTGTTCCATGGCCCCGAGCATCACGATCACGCGGCGCTTGCCGCCGGCGATCGCATCGCGCACCTCTGGCCACGTCATCTCCTCGATCAAGACCGTGTTGCGCATCCTCTCACCTCCACGAGTTGGCCCACGAGCGTCTCGCCGTCGCCGACGACATGAGGCGCACGGCGCACGCGGTGGGGTCGCAATCCGGGGTATCTTCGCCCCGGGGGCCAGGGGTTCATGCCGCGTCCCCCGCGCTCGACGATGGCTCGGACCGAGTCGTCGGCCGCGTCGGCCCCGCTAGAGCCCGCGCACGCGGCCGCCCGACACGAGTCGCCCCGTACCCGGGACGGCGGTGATGCGGCCGCGGTCGAAGACGACCTCGCCGCGCCGGAGCGTCATCACGGGCCAGCCCGTGACCTCGCGCCCCGCGAACACGGAGTAATCGCACCGGGAGTGCTGCGGAGCCCCGATCGTGCGTGTCAGCTCGGGATCGAAGAGGACGAGATCGGCGTCGCTGCCGACCGCGAGGCAGCCCTTCTGCGGATACAGCCCGAACAGTTTCGCGGCGTTCGTGGATGTGAGTGCGACGAACCGCTCGAGCGAGATTCTCCCCGCGCGGACGCCCTCCGAGTACAGGAGCGGGAGTTGCGTCTCCAGGTTCTCCACCCCAGGCCGGAGGTCCGCGACCGACAGCGCGGGATCGAGCTTCGCCGCCAGGCTCCACGGCGCGTGGTCGCTGCACACGGTGTGCACCGACCCCTGCGCGAGCCCGGCCCACAGTGCCGCGACGTCCCCCGCTTCGCGCAGCGGCGGCTGCCCGACGTACTTCGCGCCGTCGGGCTCGTCGAACCGCTCCCGGGTCAGATGTAGGTAGAGCGGCCGCGTTTCCACGTAGAACGGGAGCCCCGCCGCCTGTCCGCGGCGGCACGCGTCGAGCGAGCCGGCGGACGAGAGGTGCACCACGTACACCGGCGCGCCCGTAGCGGCGGCGAAGGCGACCGCGCGCTCCGTGGCCACGACCTCGGACACGACGGGCCGGCTGTCGGCGTAGTGGCGGAGACTACCTCGCCCGTGCGCGACAAGCGCGCGGGTCGCGCGATCGATGATCGCGTAGTCTTCGCAGTGGATCATCGTCATGAGCCCGGCCTCGCCCGCCCGGGCCGTCGCCTCGAGGAACGCCGGGGCGTACCGGTCAAACGTGGGGGTGCTCATGAAGAACTTGATGGTCGTGTGTCCGCGCTCGCGCAGCATCGGGATCTGGTCGAGGTCGGCCTGCGTCGGTTCGCGGAAGACGGGATGCAGAATGACGTCGGCGATCGCCTGTTCACGCACGAGGCGCGCCTCGCGAGCCAGCCCGTCGAGAGGGCGTTCGCCGTCGCCCAGGAACGCCATGTTGCCGAGGGTCGTGATGCCGCCGGCCAGTGCGGCCGCGGACCCCGTCGTCATGTCGTCCACCCAGGCCGGCCCCGATTGGGACGCGCGCCCCGGAGGGTTGGTGAGATGAACGTGCACGTCGACGCCGCCGGGGAGCACGAGATAGGGCGTCGCGTCGATCTCCCGCGTCCCGGCCATCTCCCCGCCGATCTGGGCGATGCGGCCGTGCCGGACGCCGATGTCGGTACGCGAGGGACCGGCGGCGGTGACGCAGAGCCCTGCTCGAACCACGAGATCGTGCGACGCCATCGGCGGACCCTCTTCCTCGGCGGTGTTCTTCAGACGTCGCGGCGGCCGGACGCGCCCGGCCCCTACACCCGGAGGCGCGGATCCAGCACGTCCCGGAGTCCGTCGCCGAGCAGGTTGACGCCGAGCACCGTGATCATGATGCCGACGCCCGGAAACGTGGAGATCCACCACGCATCCCGGAGGTAATCTCGTCCCTCGGTGAGCATGCGGCCCCACTCCGGCGTCGGCGGCTGGCTGCCGAGGCCGACGAACGAGAGGCCGGCGGCCGCCAGGATCGACGTGCCCATGCCGAGGGTGGCCGCGACGATGATCGGCGCCACGACGTTGGGCAGCAGGTGCCGGACAAGGATCACCCGGATCGGGACGCCGAACGCGCGCGCGGCCTCGACGTAGAGCTGCTGTCTCGCGACGAGCACGGTGCTGCGCACCAGCCTCGCGTACAGGGGGATGCCCGAGATCCCGACCGCGATCATGAGATTCTGCAGGCTCGCGCCGAGCACGCTGACGATGCCGAGCGCGAGCAAGATGCCTGGGAACGCCAACAGGACGTCGACGATCCGCATCATGAACGCGTCCACGGCCCCGCCGTAGAAGCCGGCGACGAGCCCGACCGTCGTGCCCACGATCGCGGAGATCCCCACGGCGATCCCCCCGACGGTGAGCGAAATGCTGGCGCCGTGGACGACCCGGCTGAACACGTCTCGCCCGTACTGGTCGGTCCCGAACAAGTGCGCCCGGTTCGGCCCCTGCAGCGCCGCGGTGATGTCGATCTTGATCGGGCTCTCCGGCGCCACGGTATCGCGCAGCAACGCGACCGCGACGAGGACCAGCACGATGCCGAGCCCGACGAGCAGGCCCTTGTGCCGCCGGACGCGGGGGGCGAGCATCTGCCACCGCGTCCGTGCGCGTGCGCGGCGGGCGACGCGGCCCGCCGCCAGCGTTTCAGCCATACCGGATTCTCGGGTCGACGACCGCGTACGCGACGTCCACCAGCAGGTTGACGAAGACGTAGCCGACGGCGACGACCAGCACGCCGCCCTGCACGAGCGGGAAGTCCTTGTTCTGAATCGCGTCCACGAGCAGCCGGCCGAGGCCCGGGCGGCCGAACACCGTCTCGATGAACACCGTCCCCGCGAGTAGGGTGCCGAACTGGAGTCCGAAGATGGTGATCACCGGGATCAGCGCGTTGAGCAGGGCGTGGCGCAGCACGACCGTGGGGCCGCCGAGGCCCTTGGCGCGCGCGGTGTTCACGTACTCCATCCGCAGCACCTCGAGCATGTTGGAGCGGGTCAGCCGCGCGACGATCGCGGCCGCCCCGAGACCGAGCGCGACCGTGGGCATGATGAGATGGGCGAGATCTCCCCCGCCGGCCGCGGGCAGCACCTCCAGGTGCAGCGAGAAGATGAAGATCAGGATGAGCGCGAGCCAGAACGACGGCATCGAGATGCCGAGCGTTGCGAGCATCATCGTGCCGACGTCTACCCACGTGTTCTGGCGGAGCGCCGCGACGATCCCGAGCGTGACGCCCAGCACGGACGAGAGCGCGAGCGCCGCCACCGCGAGCTGCACCGTCTGCGGCAGGACCTCGGAGATCTCCTGCGAGACGGGGCGGTTGTCGCGGATCGACGTGCCGAGATCACCGTGCAGGCCGTTCCACACGAAGCGCCCGTACTGCACCGCGAACGGGTCGTTGAGGTGCAGTTGGGCCCGCATCCGCGCGATCTGTTCTGGGCTCGTCTGAAACTCGCTCAGCATCATCTTGACCGGGTCGCCGGGGATGAGATAGAGCATCGAGAACACGAGGATCGTGACGCCGAACAGCACCGGGATCGTCGCGAGCAGTCGGGCCGAGATGTAGCGGGTCACGGGGAGGGAGGGGAACGTGACCGGGGCCGGCGTGCGCCGGCCCCGGTCGGTCGCCTACTTTCCGATGCGCACGTCGGTCAACACAGGATACCCGGAGAAGTTGTACTTCGAGCCCGTGACGTTGCTGCGCAGGACCCACACCGAGAACTCGTCGACCAGCGGGACGGACACCGCCTGGTCCACGAGGATCTTCTCGATCTGCGTGTAGATCGCCACGCGCTTCGCGGGGTCGTACGTCTCCTTGCCTTGCTGAAGCAGCTTGTCCACGTCCGGGTTGGAGTAGCATGCCCAGTTGAAGTTGCCGCCGATGTTCTCGGTGGCGAACAGCGCCCAGAGCCCGTCCGGATCGCTGCTGCGGAGGAACAGGATCGGGCCGTTGGTCGCGCAGTGGTAGTTGTCCTCGTACCACGGCGGCCGGGCCTGGCTCTTGATCCTGGCGTCCACCCCGAGGGCCAGGAGCTGGCCCTGCAGCAGTTCGACCTCGGGCAGGTTGCCGTTGCCGTAGTTGATCGAGTTGATCGTGATCGTCAGCGGTTTGCCGTCCTTCACCCGGATGTTGTTGGGCCCCATCTTCCAGCCGTCCTCGTCCAGGATCTGGGCCGCCTTCTTCGGGTCGTACGGGTACGCGTTGCACAGCGCCGGCGTCTTGAGCGACTGCTGGGTCAGCGGGGCGCACGCGGTCGTGCCCAGGCCCTTGAACACCGCTTCCACGATCGCCGGGCGGTTCACGCCGTAGTTGAGCGCCTGCCGCACCTTGAGGTCGTTCGTCGGCGCCAACTTCACGTTCAGCACCCAGATGCGCGGCGCTCCGGGGTAGGGGTTGCGCTCCACGCGGAGCGTCTTCTCCGTCAAGATGTGCGTGAGGGTGGCCGACGGCAGCGAGAGCCCGCTGATCATCTGCGTCTCGCCGGACTCGACGGTGGTCACGCGCGTACCGGCCTCCGGGATGAACTTCCAGATGATCTTGTCCAGGTAGGCCGGGCCTTGATGGTCGCTCCACGGCGGGCGCCGGTTGTAGTCCGCGTTTCGCGTGAGCGTGATGTGATCCTTTGGCACGTACTCGGAGACGATGAACTGGCCGCTTCCGACCGGCTTGAGGTTGACGTCGTTGCCCTGCGCCTGCGTGGCCTTGGGCGACACCAGTGCCAGGTTACCGCCCGCTAAGTACGATAAGAACGGCGCGTATGCCGCCTTAAAGTCGACGCGAACGGTGTGATCGTCGATGACGGTGCTGCCCACGTACCCCGATAGCGCGACGAGGGCGCCGCCGGCTTTGTAGTTGGGGTTCACCACGCGATCGAAGTTCCACTTGACCGCGTCGGCGTTGACCGGCGTCCCGTCCGTGAACTTCGCGTCGGTGCGGAGCGTGAACGTGAACGACTTCCCGTCCGGCGAGATCTTGTACGCGGTGGCCAACCACGGCAGGATCTTCCCGTCCAGCCCTTGGTACAGTAGGCTCTCCGTCACGTCGGGAATGATCTGGAACGTCACCGCGGACGGCGAGGCCTCCGGGTCGAGCGTCGGCGGCTCCTGATCGAGCCCGACCGTGAGCGTGCCACCGCCGGACGGCGCCGCGGTCACCATGCCCGTCCAGGCGAGCGCAAGCGCCAATACCACGATCCCCGCGCCCGCCCAGGCGCGTCGTGCGACTCGCATCGAGCATCCCTCCCCCTTGTTGGAACGGTCCTCGTGAAGCCGCCACACATCCGGCAAGGACGGCCGGGACCCCCGCGGCCCCAGCCGACTGGCACCCACCGGTCGAGCAGGACTCTTGGTTTCGCTCATGCGGTCGGCGGCTCCTGCGGAGGCCGGCGCCACGCTTGTACCCGCCGTGCAACACCGTGCAATACATGGAATACGGCACAGATGCCGTTTCAGGTTCCCCGTCCGGTGCGCGTTCCAACCTAATGCACGGTCGCGCTGCGGCGCAGTGCGGCCATGCGATACGCCTCGAGGTAGCGGCCGGCGGTCCGCGCCCACGAGAAGTCCTGGCGCATTCCCCGGCCCTGCAGCCTGCGCCAGACTTCCACGTCCCGGAACGCGAACACGGCCCGCTTGACGGCCTCCAGAAACGCGTCCGGGGTGTACGCCTCGAACACGAACCCGTTCGCGACGCCGGATGCGACCGCGTCAGGTGTTGCGTCGACGATCGTGTCCGCGAGCCCGCCGGTCCGTCGCGCGACCGGCACGGTGCCGTAGCGCAGACTGTAGAGCTGGTTCAGCCCGGACGGTTCGTACCTGGACGGCATCAGGTAGACGTCAGACGCGGCTTCGATCAGGTGCGCCAGCGCCTCATCGATCCCGAGCGTCACGGCCGCCCGGCTCGGATAGCGCGCGTGGAGATCCTCCAACAGCGCGTGATATCTGCGTTCGCCGCTGCCGAGCAGCACGAGTTGAGTCCCCAGCCCGAGGATCGCGTCCGCTGCGGCGCCGACGAGGCCCAGCCCCTTCTGATCGACCAACCGGGCGACCATGCCGAGAAGCGGCACCATGGGGTCGACCTCAAGCCCCCGCGCGCGTTGCAGATGGGCCTTGCAGACCGCCTTGCCCGACAGATCATCCGGCGTGTAACGGGCGGGCAGCAGCTGGTCCACCACCGGATCCCACACCGTGTAGTCCACGCCGTTGAGGATGCCGAGCAGGTCGCCGCGCCGCTCACGCAGCACGCCATCGAGACCGCACCCGAACGCCTCGGTCTGAATCTCTCTTGCGTACTGTTCGCTCACTGTGCTGAGCAGGTCGGCGAACAGGAGGCCGCCCTTGAGCAGGTTGAGGTTGCCGAAGAATTCCACGCCCTGCGGCGTAAACAGGTCCGGGCCGAGGCCGGTCAGGGGGAGGACGTCGGCGGCAAACACGCCCTGGTACGCAAGATTGTGGACGGTGAGCAGCGTCGCGGTGGCGACGAGCACGGCATCCCTCGGCTCGACGCGCAGCCAGACCGGCAGCAGCGCGGTCTGCCAGTCGTGGCAGTGCAGGACATCGGGACTCCAGGCGAGGCGGCGAAGGAGCGCCAGCGCGCCTCGGCCGTACACGGTGAACCGCCGCAGGTTGTCCGGATAGTCGGTGCCGCCCTCCCCGTAGAGCCCCGGTCGGTCGAACGACGGGTCGTGCGCGACGAGATACACCGGGACCCGGCTGCCCGGAAGGCACCCTTCAAACAGCCGGACCTCGTCGCGCGAGGGACCGAGCGGGATCTCGGCCGCGCCGATCGAGCGAAACCCGAGCGCGGCACGATCGATCGCGCGGTACGCGGGAAGCACGACGCGCACGTCACACCCCGCGTCCGCGAGGGCCCGGACGAGGCCGCCGGCGGCGTCGGCCAGGCCGCCGGTTTTGACGAGTGGGGCGGCCTCCGGCGTGCACACGCACACCCGGAGCGGCCCGCTCATTGCCGAATGTCGAGGGTTCCGGCGGACAGCACGTCTCCGGACGGCGAGACGGCCTGCAAACGGTAGCGGCCGGTCTCCGTCAACGTCACGTCGAGCGAGGCGGACGCGCCGGGCGCAAGATCCTCGGTGTGCGCGAGCGTGTCCGGCCCTTGGACGACGAACCGGCGCGGCGCGGTCCCGTCATTTTGGACCTCGAACCGCACGGTGCCGGGCTCGAGCAGCACCACGGACGGGTCGAGTGCACCGTCGACGAGGCTCATGCGAATCAGGCGCGGCTGAGGCGGCGAGCCGGGTGGGCGCCACGCCCCGTGCATCCGGCCGCTGATGGCGAGACCTGCCAGGACGGACGCGAGCAACACCGCGATGCCGCCGACGACGATCGTGCGAGCGCGCCGCCGCCGCATCCCACGCAGACCGGCGCGGTTATCCACCAGGATCCGGACGTCCACGGGCGACGGTGTTCGCCGCGGCGGCGAGGCGGTCCTCCCGCGTCTCAGGTCGCCGGGCGGACTCGGGGCGCCGCGGCCACGTCGTGCTCCATCGAGATGTCCTCTCTGGAGCGGTCCGGCAGCAGCGCGGTCGCGATGATCGTGAGGATCGCCGTGACGATGATGTAGTTGCTGATCGCCGCGGCCGTTCCATAGGTGTGCAGCAGGTACACGGCGATCAACGGGGCGGGACCGCCAGCGATCAGCGACGCCAACTGATAGCCGAGCGACGATCCACTGTAGCGCAGTCGCGTCGGGAAGCTCTCCGCGATCAGGGCGGCCTGCGGGCCGTACTGCATGTCGTGCGGGATCAGGGAAAGGATGATCGCCACGAACACGAGGACCGGCACGCGGGTGTCGAGCAGCCCGAAGTAGGGGTAGGCCCACACCAGCATGGCGACCGCCCCCAACAGGTACATCCGTTTGCGCCCGATGACGTCCGACAGATATCCGAAGAACGGCACGCTGACGAGGGAGAGCAGCGCCGCCATGGTGACCGCGGTCACCAACATGCCCCGGTCGAGCTTCAGGGTGCCGGTGCCGTACGTGAAGACGAACGTCGTGAACAGGTAGAACGGCGACTGTTCGGCCAGGCGCAGCAGCGCGCTCAAGACGATCTCTCTGGGGTTCCGGCGTATCACCTCCCTCACGGGGCGTGATTCGACACGCCGTTCCTCCAGGAGCCGCGCAAAGAGGGGCGTCTCCAAGATCCGCAGCCGGATGAAGAGGCCGATCGCGACGAGCACGATGCTCAGGAGAAACGGAATGCGCCAGAGCCAGGTCAAAAACGCGGGGCTCGAGCTGAACAGCGCGACGATCCCGTTCGCGAGCAACAGGCCGGCTGGGACTCCGAATTGGGGCCAACTCGCGATGAACCCGCGCTTCCCCTTGTGGCCCCACTCCATCGACAGCAACACCGACCCGCCCCACTCCCCGCCGACCCCGAGCCCCTGGCACATCCGGAGGATCGTGAGCAACACGGCGCCCCACACGCCGATGCTGGCGTACCCGGGGACGAGGCCGATGCAGAACGTGGCGATCCCCATGAGCAGGAGCGTGACGATCAACGTGGTCTTTCGGCCGATCCGATCTCCGTAGTGGCCGAAGATCGCCCCGCCGATGGGCCGCCCGATGAACCCGACGAAATAGGTGCCGAACGCTGCCAGGGTTCCGACGTACGGATCCGACTGCGGGAAGAATACCTTCGGGAAGACGAGCGCGGCGGCGGTGCCGTAGAGGAAGAAGTCGTACCATTCGATCGTCGTCCCGATGGTGCTGGCGACGATCGCCCGCACCAGCTGGGTACGTCCGAGATGAGTGTCGGCGGAGCTTGCGCTGCGGGCCATCCGAACCCCCCCTGCGACCGAGAATTAGGTTGCAGCGAGCGAGCGAACGAACGACGAGCCTGGTGCGCTACTCCGCGGGATGGATTCTTCGGACGTCAGACCGCTCCTGCTGACGGGGGTCCAGGGCGGGCGCGCGCGGCCGCAGCTCGACATCGCCGGGGGACCCGACAGTGTGCGTCGATTCTGGGGACGTCAACTGGAGAGGATCAGCATGAGGTCGGTAACGTTGGTGTTTGTCGGGCCGGTCCGGATCAAATCCCCCAGCGCGTCGAAGAACGTATACGCGTCGTTGTTCGCCAGGTGCGCCGCCGCGTCGAGACCGAGCGCCCGGGCTCTCGAGAGCGTCGTGCCATCCGCGACGGCGCCGGCTGCGTCCGTCGGGCCGTCTGTGCCATCGGTGGCAAAGCTGACCAGGAGCGTGCCCGGGATGCCGTCGAGGGTTCGCGCTGCGGCCAGCGCCAGTTCCTGGTTGCGGCCGCCGCGGCCGGTTCCCCTGACCGTGACGGTCGTTTCGCCGCCGGCGACGAGGCACGCCGGCCGGCGAACGGGGTCGTCGGTCGCGGCGATCTGGCGCGCGATCCCGGCGAGCGCCACGCCGACCTCGCGGGCTTCCCCCTCGATGTAGGTGGAGAGGAGCCGTGCGTGGAAGCCGAGCCGCCTTGCCTTCGCGACCGCCGCCCGCGCCGCGGTTGCGTTGTCCGCGACGACCGCCACGTGCGTCCGGCGAAACGCGGGATCGCCCGGTTTCGGGGTCTCCGGGAGTTCGCCCGCGGCGCCCCGGCGGAGGACGTCCCGAACCGCACGCGGAACGCGGTCGGTCAGGCCGTAGGCATCGAGGACGCCCAGCGCGTCCGCATACGTCGTGGAGTCGGGGACGGTGGGACCGGACGCGATCGCGTCGAGCGGCGTGCCAACGATGTCCGAGACTACAAGCGCAACAACGCGCGCCGGCGACGCGGCGACGGCCAGGCGGCCTCCGGCAACCCGAGAGAGATGCTTGCGCACCGTGTTGATCTCGCCGATCGCCGCGCCCGATCGCAGGAGCAGGTCCGTGGTCCGGATCATGTCGTCGAGCGTCACGCCGTCGTGCGGCGCCGGGAGGAGTGCGGATCCACCCCCCGAGATCAGGCAGATCACGAGGTCGCGGGGACCGAGGCCGGTCACGGTGTCCAGGAGTTCCCGCGCGGCGGCTTCGCCGGCGGCGTCGGGGACGGGGTGACCGGCTTCCCGGAGCGCGATCTTCCGGAGTGGTGCGGTGTACCCCCGCTTCACGATCACAGCGCCGGTCGTGATCCGGTCGCCGAGCACGTCCTCCACGGCCTGCGCCATCGGCGCGCCGGCTTTGCCCGCGCCCACGACCACCACACGCGCGTCGCGGGCGAGTGTGTAGGGGCGTCCCGCGACCACCAGCCGTCGGCCGACGAGCCGGAGCGCCCTCCGCGTCGCGACCTGCGGGTCCACGGCCCCGAGCGCCGACGCGAGGATGGCGATGGCCGCGCGGCGCAGCCGCGCGGTACCCGCGACCCGGACGATCGCGTCGTCGAACCGCACGGGAAGGCCGGTCACGCGCCTACTCCACGCGCTCGATCCTCACCGTCGTTCCCGCGCGTACCGTCTTGAAGACCCGGGGGTCGCCGTCCACGCGGCCGAACACGTTCACCGGGCTCGCGGGCCGGATCTCGTCGCCATGGCTCGCGGGCGTCGGCCCGAAGAAGATACAGAACGCGCTGCCCGGAGGCCAGTACCCGAGATCGCCCATCTCCACGACCTCGCGGGGTGCCTCGGGCTTGCAAGTGACCGGGATCGAGAAGTAGATCTCGTCGCCCCAGGTGTTGCCGCGGACCTCTATCGGCAGCGCGTTCCAGATCGCGTCCGCGGTTTTCCCGTCGCCGAGCGTGGCCGTCGCGGTGACGTTTCCGGCCGTGACTTTGATCGCACGCATCGCTGCGCCCCTCCCTGCTGCCGGTGCCGGCTGTCTCGCGCGGCCCGTGGACGCTTCGCTACCGGATCTCGATCGGGTCGGTGTAGCCGTTGGGAGACACCGCCCGCACGGCGCCCGCCTGGCATCCCGCGGCGGCGAGCGCGGCCCGCACGGTGTCGCGGGCGAGCGCCGCGAGGTTGTTGGCCTCGCTGAGATGCACCAGGCAGATCTCACGCCGGCGCCCCGCCGTCCGGGCAAGGGCTCGCGCGGCGTCATCGTTGCTGAGGTGGCCGCGCCCGCTCAGGATGCGGTTCTTCAGAAACCACGGATAGGGGCTGACGTGGAGCAGGCCGAGATCGTAGTTGCTCTCCAAGATCACGAGATCCGCGTCCGCGAGATGCGGGTCGATCTCCGCACCCGCGGCGCCGAGGTCGGTGGCGATTGCGATCCGGCGGCCGGCGGTCTCCACCGTGAACCCGGCCGGCTCGGCGGCGTCGTGCGGCACCGGAAACGCCGTCAACGTGAACGGCCCGATCGAGAACGGATGTCCCATCCGGAACAGCGTGACGCCGGCGCCGGCGAGCGCCGCGGATGTCGCGGCGGCGGTTCCGGCGTTGACGAACACCGGGACGTCGGCGGCGCGCGCGAGCGGGCCCGCGCCGCGGGCATGGTCGTCGTGCTCGTGGGTCAGCACGATCGCCTCGAGCGCGTGCACCGGTACCGCCACGCGCGTCATCGCGCGCTCGAGCGCCTCGACCGAGAGCCCGGCGTCTACGAGCAGGCGGTAATCCCCGGTCTCGAGGAGGATGGCGTTCCCCGCGCTGCCGCTGGCGAGGATGGTCGCGCGCGGTCCCACGCAGACGCCGTTGGGGGGGACGGAATTCAGTAACCGCATCTCGCGATAGGTTCGCGGCGCGCGGCCGGCGTCCCTGGAATCGGGAGGGCGGCATGCGGGGCGGACCGAACCGGAGCCTGTGGCCACGCTCGCCGCACAGACCCTCGACCGCGCCCGCGCGCTCGCCCGCGTGCCCGTGACGGCGCGGCCGCCGTTCGCACCGGAGCGTTGCGCCGCGAAGTGCGGTGTGCTCGCCATCCGCCGGCCCGCGCTGCCCGGCGGGATCGCGCGGATCGACCGGGCGGATCCGCCCCCGGCGGGGACCCGCCCGCGCTGGATCCTGAGCGTGGACGGTCGCGTCCCTCCGCATACGCCCCAATGGAACGGCGCCGTGGCGACCGCCCTAGCCCGGACGCTCGTCCCCCCGACGCTCTCGGGTGCGGCGGCGGAAACGCTCGCCGAGGCGGTGGCCGCCGAGCTCCTCTTGCCGATGCGGCCGTTTCGTGCCGCGGCGGCCCGAACCGATCTCACGATGGACGGGCTGCGCGAGCTCGCCATGCGGTTCTCCGCACCCATCCGCCTGACCATCCACCAGTGGTTGCGCTCCGGCACATGGCGCGGGTACGCGCTGCTGTGGCGCGTCGAGCACGGCACGCCCGTGCTGCGGTGGCGCGCCGCATCTCCGGCCGACCGGTTTCCGAAGAGCGCCTCGATCGGCGTGCGCGCCGACGCCCTGTTCGCGGAGGAATCGCGGCTCTACGAGACGCTGCGCACCGGACGGCCGTCCCACGGCGTCGAGGAGATTCGGACAGGCGCGGCGCGCACGTGGTGGTTCACGCGGTTCGGTGTCGTGCGTGAAGGTGCGGGGGAGCCCGCCGGGCGCGCGGCCCTCGCCCTCGTCGTCCTTGACCGCGGGCGGTGACGGCGGCGCGTCCCGCCGAACCTTAACGCTCGCTTTCGCCGCCGTTAACGCCCCTTGGCTATAGTGCCCCCGGAATCGCTTGCCGTCTGAGGTGAGGGGAGTGACGATGACACGAATCGTGCGCACCGCCGTGGCGGCGGCGATCGCCGCCGCCCTGACCGTCATGCTGGGCTGGGGTGCGATGGCGCCCGTGGATGCCCAGTCCGACGCGACGCCCACAACCACGCCGATCAAGCATCTCGTTGTGATCTTCCAGGAGAACGTGTCCTTCGATCACTACTTCGCGACCTACCCGTACGCCACGAACGCTCCCGGCGGGCCCGCGTTCCACGCCTCGCGGGCGACGCCGTCGGTGAACGGACTCACGCCCGCGCTGCTGACGGGTAATCCGAACAGCGCGCAGCCGGTCCGGCTCGACCGTTCCCAGGCGATGACCTGCGACATGGACCACGGGTACGCCGCGGAACAGCGCGCCGCGAACGGCGGGCTGATGAACCGATTTGTCGAGGAGACCGGCGCGTCGTACGGGTCCTGCGACCGCCGGCTGGTCATGGACTACTATGACGGCAACACGGTCACGGCGCTCTGGAACTACGCCCAGCACTTTGCGATGAACGACAACTCCTTCGGTACCACCTTCGGCCCCTCGACGCCCGGAGCGCTCAACCTCGTGGCCGGTCAGACCCATGGGGCGGTTCCGCCCAACATCTCCGGCCGCATCCTCAACGGCACCGTGTACAACGACCTCGATCCGACCTACGACGATTGCTCGAAAGGGGCGACGGCCGCGATGATCGGGCGCAACGTCGGGGATCTGCTGAACGCGAAGCACGTCACTTGGGGCTGGTTCGAGGGCGGATTCCGGCCGACGAGCGCACCCGGCGCCGCGAAGGCCGAGTGCGGGAGCGCCCACGTGAACGTCGGCAAGGCGAACGTAGCAGATTATATCCCGCACCACCAGCCGTTCGAGTACTATCAATCGACCATGAACCCGCACCATCTGGCTCCGACCTCGGTCGCGATGATCGGGCAGACAGACCAGGCGAACCACCAGTACGACCTGATCGACTTCTGGGCGGCGGCCCAAGCCGGCCGCCTCCCGGCGGTGAGCTTCGTGAAGGCCCCGGCGTACCAGGACGGCCATGCCGGGTACTCGGACCCGATCGACGAGCAACACTTCCTCGTCGACACGATCAACCGATTGATGCGGTTGCCCGCCTGGTCGGGCATGGCTGTGATCATCAACTACGACGACTCCGACGGTTGGTACGATCACGTGCTGGCGCCGGTCATGATGCAGTCGGCCGAATCGACAATCGACGCGCTCCTCGGGCCCGGGATGTGCGGCAAGCCGGCGGCAGGCACCTATCAGGGCCGGTGCGGCTACGGTCCGCGCCTGCCGCTGCTCGTGATCTCGCCGTGGGCCAGGGTGAACTTCGTGGACCACACATTGACGGACCAGTCCTCGATCCTCCGCTTCATCGAGGACAACTGGGATCTCGGCCGGATCGGGGACCAATCCTTCGACGCGATCGCGGGATCGATGCTCAACATGTTCGCGTTCGCGCAGCTGCAGCGGCCGGGAACGCTGTTCCTGGACCCCGAGACAGGAGCGCCGGTATCACCATAGCGCCGACCGTTCGCCGAGCGCGCCACGCGGCGCGGGACGTGTGCATTCCGTCCCGCGCCGCATCGTGTCGGATGCGCGCGGTGAACACAGCGGATCCGGGAAGCGTCGGCGTTGATCGGCCGTGTCGGGGTCGTGGGATGTGAGTTTCTCATGAGGATAACCGACCTGATCCCTCGGTAGAGAACAAATTGTCCGGTGAAAGGGGGGTGAACGTACCTGGACCTGAGTCATCCTACGGTGTAGGTGCGTGCGCCCGGGAGAGTGGGGCTCGCCTGAGCTGGCGAATCACCTTAGGGTGGGACTCGGATGCGATGAAGACGGCCCTGGTGAGCGTTGTGATTCCCGCTTTCCATCGGGTGCCGACGATTGGAGCGGCGTGGCGAAGTGTCCAGGCGCAGACCCACCGGGACTGGGAAGCCATCGCCGTGGACGATGGTTCGACTGATGGCACGGCAGAAGTGGTCATGCGACTCGCGCACGAAGATGATCGCATCAAACGCATCAGGCACGACCGAAACTGCGGAGCCCAGGCTGCCAGAAACGCTGGAATCCGAAGCGCGTGCGGAGAGTGGATTGCTTTCCTCGACTCAGACGATCAATGGCTGCCGCAGAGTCTGGATATTCCGCCTGGATGCAGCGCAACGGACCAAACTGAGCGTTGTGCACTCCGGTTGCTACAAGGTGTATGAGGACGGCCACAGGGCGCTGTATGGTGTGCCTTCGTTCGAAGGCTGGCTCCACCGGGAGCCATTGAGGCGCCAAGGGCCAATGTTTCAGGGGCTGCTGGTCGTAAGAGACGCGTTGGACAGAATCGGCGGGTTGGACGAACGGTCGTCGCGTTGCAAGAGTAGGATACCGCGATCCGTGTGGCGCGCCACTATAGGTTTGGCTTTGTCGCCACGCCAACATTCATCTACGATTGTCGCAGCACCGATACGTTTCCAAGAATGAACTCCGAGACACGAAGGGGTATGAGCAAGTGGTCCGCAAGCATTTCTTGTCGATTCTCAGAAACCTTGGTCCCCGGGCCGTCTCTCAACACGACGAGTTTATCGCGGGCAGGTACTATCGGGCCGGTAACAAATCTGCCGCGCTTCGGACCTGGTTGGTGTCTTCGGTTTGGTCGCCTCCCCATGCACGACGAATTGCGAGGCAATTCCGAGAGTTGCCGAGGCTCTGGTGAGAGAACGATCGGGAGGAGATCATGGCCACGACGCAGCAACTTCAGCGACTCCACCACGATCTCGGTGCATTGTTGAACAAAGACCTGCACTAGGCAACGAGACGCGAAAACGCATACGGGATACGGCTCCGCGCGGATCGGGTCGTAGGGATACGTCAACCGGGGTCGAATAGAGCGGTCGTGAGCTGGGTCGCGGAGGACCGCGTACGCGCGACCGCCGGATCCGCAAGGAGCGCTCCGATGAACGTCCGAGGCGGCCGCAACCTCTATGGGTTCCCGATCGGCATTCTGATGCTCGACACCGTCTTCCCCAGGATCCCGGGCGACATCGGCAACGCGGCGACGTTTCCGTTCCCCGTGCTCTACCAGCGTGTCCGGCACGCCTCTCCGGCGCGAGTGGTGCGCGAGGGCGACCCGGCGCTGCTCGAGGCGTTCATCGAGGGCGCGCGGGCGCTTGAGGCCGCCGGGGTGCTGGCGATCACCACCGGCTGCGGCTTTCTCGCGATGTTCCAGCGGCAGCTCGCCGAGGCCGTCTCGGTGCCGGTGTTCGCGTCGGCGCTGCTGTTGGTTCCGATCGTCGCGCGAATGTTGGGAAGCGGCCGCGCGGTCGGGATCATGACAGTGGACGCCGGAGCGCTGGGGCCGCGCCACTTCGCAGGCGCCGGGATCACCGAGGAGATCCCGGTCGTCGTCGCGGGCATGGAGCGGGGGCACGCGTTTACGTCGGTGCTCCTCGGCGACGAACTGGAGCTCGACGTGGACGCCGCCCGCCGTGAGCACGTCGCGGTCGCCCGCGAGCTTGTGGAGCGCCATCCCGAGGTGGGTGCGATCGTGCTGGAATGCACGAACATGCCGCCCTACGCGGGCGCGATCGCCGCGGCGACCGGCCGGCCCGTGTTCGACATCACCACCCTCGTCCGGATGGTCCACGGAGCGCTCGCCCCGCAGGGGTAGCGATGGATGCGGTGGACACAGCCGACGTCCTCATCATCGGCGGGGGCATCATCGGGCTCTCGATCGCGTACCATCTCGCGCGTGCGGGCGGAAGCGGCGGGCGCGCGTGCCGGATCGTCGTGTTCGAGCGCGCATCCCAGGTCGGGACCGGCTCGACGGCCAAGGCGACCGGCGGCATCCGGCACCAGTTCTCCACCGAGGTCAACGTCCGCCTGACCCAGCTCAGCCTCCCGGCGTTCTCCCGGTTCGAAGAAGAGATGGGCGAGCCGGTGGATCTCGTGCAGCACGGCTACCTGTTCTTGACCGCGCAGGAGCGCGTTGCGGAGACGATGCGCAGGGGCGTCGCCCTCCAACAGCGACTGGGCGTGCCGTCGCGCTGGCTCTCGCCCGACGACGTGCGCGCCGTGTTCCCCGCGGTGCGCACGGACGATCTCGTCGGCGGGACGTTCTGTCCGCTCGACGGCTCGGCGAACCCCTACGGGGCGGTGCAGGGCTACCTGCGCCGGTGCCGCGACCTGGGCGTGCGCGTGCGGCCCGACGAGGAAGTCACCGCGATCGACGTGCGCGCCGGGAGAGTCGCCGGCGTTCGCACGGCCCGGGGCGCCTGCGCCGGGCCGGTGGTGGTGAACGCTGCCGGCCCGCGGGCGCGCGACGTCGCGGCGATGGTGGGCGTCGACCTGCCGGTGGCGCCCTACCGCCGTCAGGTGTTCGTGATGACTCCTCTGCCCGAACTCGGGAGCGGGCGGCCGCTGACCGTGGATCTCGACACGGGCTGGTACCTGCATCAGGATCGCGCCGGCGCGCTCTACACCGGCGGAACCGACAAGGACTCGCGCCCGGGGTTCGACGAGGTCGTGGACTGGGACGGTTTCGACACCGTCGCGCAGGCGGCACTCGCGCGTGTGCCCGCGATGGTCGGCGCGCGTGTGGTGCGCGGCTACGCTGGCATCCGCAGCCTCACCCCCGATCATCATGCGATCCTCGGTCTCGTGCCGGCGCCGGAGGGATTCTACCTGGCGAACGGATTCAGCGGGCACGGGTTCATGCATGCGCCCGCCGTCGGCCGACTGCTCGCCGAGATCATCCTGGACGGCGGCGCACGCTCGCTCGATGTAACCCCGCTGTCCTTGGCCCGATTCGCCCAGGGAACACGCCACGAGTCTGTCTCGTTTTAGCGGGTGAGGGCCGGAGTGGATTCACGGTCCACGGTCCGCAGGAACTTTTCTCCGGGTTTGGCGCTATGGTATGATGGGCAAAATTCCGAGAGGGCGGCGGTGCCGAGGCCTCCGGATGGTGTTTCTGGGAGCGTGAGAACGAGATGGATTCATCCCGTACCGTGGTGAGATCGTGGCTCGCGGTCCTGCTGGCCGTCGCACTGCTCCTGGTGCCGTTTGCCCAGCTGCCGCACGCGTCGGCCGCGAGCGGATCGCTCGTGGTCTCCGCGCTCCGTGTGCTTGAACAGGAGTACGTCGACCCGGTACAACCGGTGCAGATGCTCAACGTCGCCGTCGCGACGCTGCGGAAGGCGACCAACAAGGGAACCGACGTGCTGCCCGACATCGCCCCGGGGACGCCCGAGGCGGCGGCGGACGCCCAGTTCGTAGCGGAGTTTTCGCGCGCGTCGCAGTCGGCCCCGACGGGCGCGACGCCGCTCGCGTACGCCGCCACCCAGGGCATGCTGCTCTCGCTGAAGGACAGCCACACCTACTACCTTGATCCGGATCAGCTTCGCGAGAGCCGCCGCCAGCTCTTTGGCAACCCTAGTTTCACCGGCATCGGCGTGACGATCACGTCGCAGAAGGACGCGTCCGGGATCGCATGGGTGTTCGTTGAGAACGTGTTCCCCGGCTCCCCGGCGTCCCAGGCAGGGGTGAAGCGGTTTGACCGTATCGTCTCGGTGGACGGCCAGTCGCTGAAGGACAAGACGGCGACCGACGCGAGCCAGCTGATCCGCGGGCCGGCGGGGTCGACCGCGAACCTCGTGGTCCAGCGGGGGACCCAGACGGTGCAGCTCCAGGTGACGCGAGCCGCGATTCGGGTGCCTCCGGTGGAGACGAGCTTCATCTCGCCGGGCGTAGCGTATCTCAAGATCTTCGAGTTCTCCCAGGGCGCAGGGCAGCAGCTTCGGAGCGGCATCCAGGCCCTGCAGGCGCAGGGGGCGATTCACTCCGCGATCCTGGATCTGCGCGGCAACCCCGGCGGCTTGATCATCGAGGCCGCCAACGTCGGCGGCGTGTTCATGCCGGCCAACACCATCCTCGCGCGGATCCGCGAGCGCGGACAGCCGCCGAGCCTGCTGCAGACGTCGGGGCGGCCGTTGCTGCCCGACACCCCGCTCGCGGTGCTCGTGGACGCCAACAGCGCGTCGGCGTCGGAAATCCTCACCGGCGCGTTTAAGGACTATCAGCGAGCGACGATCGTCGGGGAGAAAACCGCGGGCGCACTCGGTGGATCGGTGACCGTGGCGCTGCCCGAGGGTGGCATGTCGGTCACGGTGGAGCGCATCCTGACGCCGAAGAACCAGCAGGTTGAGGCGGTCGGCATCGCGCCCGACGTGAACGTGACGCTCACGGTGACCGACATGGAGCGCGGCCAGGATCCGCAGCTGCAGGCGGCGCTTCACGCGGTGGGGACCGCGCTCGGCCCCGTGATGAGGTGGTTGGCGAGGGCGGCATAGCCCGCGACCCCGGACGCACGCATCGAGCGCGCCGCCGTCCGACCGGACGGCGGCGCGCCGCATTTCGGCAGAGGACGCCGGTATGACGCACGTCCACGGGCGGGAGGCCGCAGTTGCACGGGCGGTTGGGCGCGATGATACGGGAAGGGGTGCACTCGTGGAACGGGAACCGGGCTACCCGATCAGATCGAGCTCCTCGAGGCGGATGCGCATGGCGGTCGGCGTGACCCCAAACATCCGCGCCAACGTGACGACCACTTCCCCGATCTCGGTCTCGCGGTGACGGAGTCCGAGCGTGCGATAGATCCGGGGCGCGAGCTCGGCGAACCGCCCGCGGACCTTCTCCTCGGGCATCAGGATTTCTGCGGCGAATCCCTTCGCTTCGCGCTCCTCCTCGCGACGGCGGGGTTCGGCGATCGCCGGGGCCGCGCCCGGGGCGCTGCTCGCCACGAGCGCGCTGTGCTCGAGCACGGCGTGCCCGAGTTCTTCGGCGATCACCCAGCGGCGCTCGGCCGCGGCCTGTCCCAGCCGGTCCCGATTGACGATGATGACCGTGTGGTCGCCGTCGCGCGCGATGGTGCCCCGTTCCCCTGCGGGAAGGGGCCGATCCCGCACCGGATAGCCGCACGCTTGGGCGACGCGTTCGATATCGACCGGGATTTCCCGGATGCCCGCGATGATCGCGCGGGCACGCGCCCGTGCGCGGCCGATCTCGGAGCCCGTGCCGGGAACGGCGGCGCCGGTGCGGAGGAACGCTTCGAGGTTCACGAGGTCCCGCTGCGCTTCAAGCGACAGGGCGGCGCGGTCGACGTCCATCTGCACGCTACGGCAGCCCTGGCACAGCCAGGCAACCGGAGGCTCACATGTGGAGTCGAAGAAGGGCTCCAGCCCGGCCCCGCACTGCGGGCAATACCGCGTCGTCATCACGATAGGATAGATTGTAGCACATCCGGCAAGTCCCCCGGCGCGCCATGGGGCGAAGGAATCCCACCCTGCGATTGGAAACTCTGTCATGGACGGGGGTGCCTGTATGGATACGGCGGTCGTGATGTGCGAGGTGCAGGACGGCGTCGCGCTGCTCACACTGAACCATCCGCAGCGGCGCAATGCGCTGTCCCGCGCGATGCTCGAGGCGCTGCGTGCCCACCTCGACCGCGTCGCGCGTGACGCGGCCGTACGCGCCGTGATCATACGCGCGAACGGGCCGGCGTTCAGCGCGGGTCACGACCTGCGGGAACTGGTCGGGAGCACGGAGGAGGATGCGCGCGCGCTGTTCGCGCTGTGCACGGAGGTCATGGAGGCGATCCGGGCGCTTCCCAAGCCGGTGATCGCGCAGGTGCACGCGGTGGCCACCGCCGCGGGCTGCCAGCTCGCCGCAACGTGCGACCTCGTGGTGGCGTCCGAGGACGCAACGTTCGCCACGCCCGGCGTCAAGATCGGTTTGTTCTGCACGACCCCGGGGGTGGCGGTCTCGCGGGCGGTCGGATCCAAGAAAGCGATGGAGATGCTCCTTACCGGCGCGCCGATCACCTCTGCCGAGGCGGAGCGCGCCGGGTTGGTGAACAAGGTCGTGCCGCCGGACCGGCTCGCCGAGGAGACGATGGCGCTCGCCCGGCAGATCGTCGCGGCGAGCGCATACACGCTCGGAATCGGCAAACGCGGCTTCTACGCGCAGGTGGCGCTCGACCGGCCCAAGGCCTACGAGGTGGCTGAGCGGGTCATGGTCGAGAACACGCTCGCCCCGGATGCGCAGGAAGGGATGCGGGCGTTCTTGGAAAAGCGCCCGCCGCACTGGCGGTCCTGACGCCGTCCGGCCGCGCTAGTTCACCCGCTTCTCGCGCCCCTTCCACTCGCGCTCGCGGAGCACGAACTTCTGGATCTTGCCGGTCGAGGTTTTCGGCAGATCGCCGAACTCGACGGCCTTCGGGCACTTGAAGCCCGCGATGCGCGCGCGGCAGTGGGCCACGATCTCCTCTGGGGTCGCGGCGTGGCCCGGCTTCAGCGTCACGAACGCCTTCGGCACCTCGCCCCACATGTCGTCCGGAATCCCGACCACGGCGCACTCCAGGACGGAGGGATGGCTCACGACCGCCTGCTCGACCTCGATGGTGCTGATGTTCTCTCCCCCCGAGATGATGATGTCCTTCTTGCGGTCCCGGAGCTCGATCTGCCCGTCCGGATGCATCACCCCGATGTCGCCGGTGTGGAACCAGCCCCCGCGAAACGCCTGCGCGGTCGCGTCCGGTTGGCCGAAGTAGCCCTTCGCGACCACATTGCCCCGGTACACCACCTCGCCCAGCGTCTGTCCGTCCGCCGGTACGTCGCGCATCGCCTCGTCGACGATGCGCTGCCATCCGGCGGTGACGTGGGCCATACCCTGGCGCGCCTTGAGCCGTGCGCGCTCGTCCTCACCGCACGCCGCGAGGCCCGGTGGGTCCACGTTGATCGTGAACGGACCGTAGGACTCGGTCAGGCCGTAGGCGTGTTCCAGCTCGAAGTTGAGCTCGGTCACGCGCGCGATGATCGTCGGCGACGGCGGCGCGCCGGCGGTCATGATGCGCACCGGTCGCGCGAGCCGGTGGGCGGCCGCGTGGTTGGCAAGCATCGTGAGCACGGTGGGGGCGGCGCAGAAATGCGTGACGCCCTCCTCCTCAAACAGCCGCCAGATCTCCCCGGGGTCGATGCGCGGGATGCACACGCTCCGCGCGCCGACCGCGGAGAGCCCCCACGTAAACGTCCAGCCGTTGCAGTGGAACATCGGCAGCGTCCACAGGTAGCTGGACGTGCGGTCGATCTTGTGCTCGATCATCATCGCGAGCGCGTTCAAGTATGCGCCGCGATGCGTGTACATCACGCCCTTTGGCCGCCCGGTCGTCCCGGAGGTGTAGTCGATCGCGAGCACCTCCTCCTCGTCCTCGATCCACGGCTCAACGGGGCCGTCGTCGCCTTCCGCGAGGAGCGCCTCGAACGCGGGACCCAGCTCGATGCGGCGAACCTGCCCCGGCGCGTCGACCGTCAGGGGCGCCAGTTCGGGGGAATAGCAGAGGAGCGTGGATCCCGAATGTTCGACGATGTAGCGGACGTCGTCGGCGGTGAGCCGCGTGTTGATCGCGACGAGGATCGCCCCAGCCTGGGGAACCCCGAAATGGGCGAGCAGCATCGGCTCCGAGTTGAACGCCAGGAACGCCACCCGGTCGTCCTTTCGGAGACCGGCCCGGCGGAGCGCGGACGCCAGCCGGCGCGCGCGGCCCCGCCACTCGCGGTACGTGAAGCGCCGCGCGCCGTCGACGACGGCGACGCGGTCAGCGTGGACGTCGCCCGCCCGTTCGAGGAACGTGACCGGGGAGAGTTCCTCGCGGTAGACCCGAGTGCCGGTGAGCATCTAGAGTTCCTCCTTGCCGCGACGGCCGCCGGGACCGGCGCGGTCCGGGCGGCCGTGGCGCGGTGTTCGTCCGCCGCCGGGCGCGATCCTGCCGTCCCGACTCAGGCCGCGCCCGCCGGACCGCGAGCCGGCTCGACCTCCGGCGCGGAGCGCGCCCGACGCCGGCCGCGCGCGCTCCCAGATCGGGCGGCGCGCGGATCGAGGGCGTCGCGCAGCCCGTCCCCGAGCATGTTGAACGCCCCGATCGCGACCGCGATCGCCAGCGACGGCCACACGAGCAACATCGGTTCCTGCTGCATGTAGTCGCGGCTCTCGCTGACCATGCGTCCCCACGTCGGCGCCGGCGGGAGGACGCCGAGCCCGAGAAAGCTCAGGCCGGACTCGACGAGGATGGCGAACCCGGCCGACAGCGAGCACTGCACGATGAGGGGCCCCGCGACGTTCGGGAGAATGTGGCGCCCCATCTGATGCCACACCGAGCCGCCGAGCGCCCGCGCCGCCTCGACGTACTCCCGTTGGGCCACGCCGAGCGCGCCTCCGTAGGACAGCCTCGCGAACGTCGGGATGTACAGGATCGCGACGATGACGGCGAGCTTCGCCAAGCTCTGCCCGAGAAACGTCACCGCGGCGATCGCCAGGAGGATCGGAGGGAACGCGAGGATCAGGTCCATGGCGCGCATGGCCGCCCACTCCACGGCGCCCCGGTACGTTGCGCTCGCGATGCCGAGGAGCGTCCCGACGCTCGAGGCGATTAACACCGACGTCGCGGCGACGAGCAGCGACACCCGCGCCCCGAACAGGAGGCGCGACAGCGTATCCCGGCCGAACGAGTCGGTGCCGAGCGGGTGCGCGGCGGACGGGCCGGCAAGGAGCGCCGAACCCATCTCGAGCGGGTCCGCCGGCGCCAACCACGGCGCGGCCGCGGCGGCCACGACGAGGAGGGCCAGCGTGGTCCCGGCCAGGGCGATGCGGAGGTTCAGTGCTCGGGCGCTCATGTCAGTCGGATCCGCGGATCGATCAGCATGTAGGTGAGGTCGACCGCGAGGTTGATCAGGACGAACGCGCCCGCGACGACGATCACGACCGCTTGGACGAGAGGATAGTCGCGCTGAAACGCACCGGAGAGGAGCAAGCTGGACACGCCGGGCCAGTTGAAGATGTACTCGATCAGGACGATGCGCCCGATCAACTCGCCCGCCTGCAGGCCGAGTACCGTCACGACCGGAATCAGCGAGTTCCGAAGCACGTGGCGAACGACGACCGCCGGTTCCGCCAGTCCCTTCGCCCGCGCGGTGCGGACGAAGTCCTGAGACAGGGTCTCGAGCATGCCGGCCCGCGTCATGCGCAGGACGACCGGCGCAAACGTCAGCGCCAGCGTGGCCGCCGGGAGCACGAGGTGGCGGAGGTGGCCGATCGGGTCGTCGGAGAACGGGACGTAGCCGGTGGCGGGGAACCAGTGGAACACGAGCCCGAACACGAGGACAAACACCGTTCCGACCACGAACGACGGAAACGTCAGGCCGAGCACCGACACGCCCGTGATCGCGAAGTCGAGCGCCCGTCCCGCGCGGCGGGCCGCCACCGTGCCGAGCGGGATGCCGAGGACGACGGCGGCGGCGAGAGCGACCGCGCCCAACTCCAGCGACCGCGGCAGGCGGACGGCAAGATCGGCGCCGATCGGGCGTCCGGAGAGGATCGACGTCCCAAAGTCCCCGCGCGCAAGGCGGCCGAGCCACGTCAGGTACTGGTCGAGCAGGGGGCGGTCCAACCCCAGGACGTGCCGCATGGCCGCGATCTTGTCGGGGGACGCGCTGTTTTCGCCGAGCATGACGACGACGACGTCGCCCGGCACCGCGCGCAACAGCAGGAAGACCGCGGTGGCGATCGCCGCCGTCATGAGCACGGCGGCGATCAAACGGCGCGCGACGTAGGCGCCCATGCGACCGTCCGAGGGCCTACTTCGCCAGCCACGTCTCCGAGAGCGAGTAGCCCGAGTACGTGCCGAGCGGTCCGGGATAGTGGTCGTAGCCGCGGACGTACGCTCGCGCCGCCTCGCCCTGGTCGCCCCAGGCGATGTACACCCACGGCGCCAGCATGAGCGCACGCTCCTCGATCTTCGCGTAGAGCTGCTTTCGGATGGCCTGGTTCCCGAGGGCCCGCGCCTGGTCGAGCCACTGGTCGAGCTGCGCGTCCTTGAACCCCACCTGCTTCGGGTAGAACGTGCTGTCCGACTCGTAGAAGAGGGAGAGGAAGTCTGGATCGTTGACCGAGGCCGAGAGTCCCCGCACCTCGATCGCGAAGTCGCCCTGGTTGTGGCGGTTCAGCACGACCGCCCACTCGGGCAGATCCAACTGCGCCTGGATGCCGACCTTGGCGAGCTGGGCCTGGAGGACCTGCGCGGTGCGCGTGTGCAGGCTGTACGTGATCGGGGCGAGGATCGTGATCTTGAGGCCATCCCCGTACCCTGCCTCCTTCAGCAGCTGGCGCGCTTTGTCGGGCTGGTACGTGTACATGCCGTCGGCCTTCGCGTCGTGCGACCACCAGTTGTTCGGGATGACATCGCCGGTGATCGGCGTGCCGCGGCCGTCGAAGATCGTCTTGACCACGGCGTTCCGGTCGATCGCATACGAGATCGCCTGGCGCACCCGCACGTCGTCGTAGGGCTTCCGCTGCGGGTTGAAGATGATGCACATGAAGATGCCGACATCGGCGTACAGCTTGAGCTGTGTGTCGCGCGCGATCGCGTTCATCTGCTCCTGAGGGACGAAGTCCATCATCATGATGTCCCCGGCGCGGAGCGCCGTGAGGCGGGTCTGGGCGTCGGCGAGCGGCACGAAGTTAATGCCGTCGAGGTACGGTTTGCCCGACTCCCAGTAGGCGTCGTTGCGGACGAGGCGGATGCGCTGTCCCGGATCCCACGAAACGAACTTGAACGGGCCCGTCCCCATCATCACCGAGCGCAGGTTGGCGCCGCCCTGGACGAACTTCGCGTCGACGATGGCTCCGTACGGCTCGGCGAGGTAGGCCAGCAACGGCGCAAACGGCTCGCTCAGGACGATCTTCACCGTCATGGGGTCCACGACCTCGACGCTCTTGATCGCCTTCAGGCTGCTCCGCAGCGCCGAGCCCGTCTTTGGGTCGAGGATGCGGTCCATCGAGAACTTCACGTCCGCCGCGGTGAGCGGATCCCCGTTGTGGAACTTCACTCCCGGCCGCAGGTGGAAGACGTACTGCGTCTGCCCCACGAGGCCCCAGTGCTCGGCGAGCGCCGGCTCGATCACGCCGCCGTGCCCGTACCGGACGAGCCCCTGGTACACCGCCGCCTTGACGTTCCCGGCGCTGGAGCCGGAGTTCACGTGCGGGTCGAGATCCGGGGGTTCGGTCGACAGCCCGTAGATCAACGTGCCCCCGCGCTTCGGCTGGTCGGCGGCGCCGGCGGCCCACGATACGGCGCCGAGCCCGCCAAGGGCGCACGCGAGCAGCACCGCCACGAGTGTGCGCATCATGTCCTCCTCCGTCTCGCATCGATCTCGTCGAACGTCTTGCCGGACTTGAGCAGCGCGAGCGTCTCCTGTTCGCGCTGCGACGCGGCCTCGCCGCGCTCGATGATCGCCTGCACCGTTGACGGCGGGATCACCAGCACGCCGTCGTCGTCTGCGAGCACGTAGTCTCCGTTCGCCACACGGACCCCGCCGCAGACGATGGGCGCGCCGACGCTGCCGCCGAGGTCGAGCCGTCGGGTCGTGAGCGCCGACAGGCCGCGCGAGTAGACGGGCAGGCCGAACGCGACGAGTTCGGCGTAATCGGTGGCCGGGCCGTCCACCACGACGCCGACGATGCCCTGGTTCTTCGCGGCGAGCGCCATGCCGCCGCCGAATGAGGCGTGGCGGAAGTCGCCGCCGCGCGCGATCACGAGGACGTCGCCGGGGGTGGCCCCGCGGATTGCCTGCCGGTAGATGCTGTTATCGCGCGGCGGCGCGTCGACGGTCAGCGCCCGTCCGGCGAACTTGACGGGTTGGAACACCGGTCGGATCGCGATGTCCAGGAACCCTTCGTCGACGAAGTGCCCGAGCGTCGACGGGGCGAGCCGGGAGAGCCGTTCGATGATCGAGTCCATCACCGCTCCTCTATGGGGTGAAATGGCCAGCGTGCACGGCGTAGGAATTCGTCGGTGGGAGAAGGCTTTCCCGTCGCGGTCCCGCGGGCGGGGGCGCCGGTCGTACCGCGCCCGGCCGCCCCGGGGAACAACGCCGACGAGGCCGCCTGGGGAAGGACGGCCTCGTCGCGTGCGGACGCCGGCCGGGGATGCGGCCCGACCGGCGGTGTGGGGTCCTTGCGACTCTTCTACTTCGGCGTCAGGGCCTTGAGCTTCTGGTCGTCCAGCTGGACCACTTGGGCCGGCAGCGGCGCGTAGTACAGCGGTTGCGCGTACTGCTGCCCGTCGTGAACCATCCAGGTCAGGAGATCGACCAGAGGCTGCGAGACCTTTTGGCTGTCAACCAGGACCCAGCTAAAACCCGCGATCGGATAGCTCGTCGGTCCAGGCGCGTTGACGAACATCGCCCGGAGGTCGGCCGGCATGTGCGCGGCCGCTTGTCCGGCGCCGACTGCGGCACCCTGCACGCTCGGCATGGTCCAGTGGGCCGCCGCGTTCTCCATCGTCGCCTGCGGGATCTTGTTCTCGATCGAGTACGCCATTTCAAAGTACCCGATGCCGCCCGGGGTCTGCTTCACCTGTCCCGAAACGCCCTCACTGCCCTTGGCGCCGACGCCCGTCGGCCAGTCGACGGAGGCACCGTTACCCACCTTGCTCTTCCAGGCGGGGTTGATGGCGGACAGATACGCGGTGAAGATGAAGGACGTGCCGCTCCCGTCGGAGCGGTGGACAACGGCGATCGGCAGATTCGGCACTTTGAAGTTGGGGTTGAGGCCGGTGATGGCGGGATCCGACCAGGAGGTGATCTGCCCCATGTAGATGCGCGCCAACACGTCGCCGGTGAGGCGGAGGCCCGTGGGCACCCCGGGCAGATTGTACCCGACGGATACCGCACCGAGCGTAATCGGGATGTGCACGATTGTCGGATGCGCTTTGAGCTGATCGTCGGTGAGGGGTGCGTCCGACGCGCCGAAGTTCACCGTCCCCGCGAACAGTTGCTGCTGCCCGCCGCCGCTGCCGATGGACTGGTAGTTCACCTGCACATTCGAGTGCATTCCGTGCCACACCGAAAACATCTTCGAGAAGAGCGGGTAGTCAAACGACGAACCCGCGCCTGTGATCGTGACCGCGGATTGCGCCGCGGTTGGCGAGGGGGCCGCGAGGCTTCCTCCGAGAATGCCGAGCGCGACCACAGCAAGCGCGGCCGCGAGCAAGCGCCGAGAGCCGAGTCGAGATTGCGCTTTAGTCGTCCTCACGTGGTTGAATCGCCTCCTTCCGTGATTTGCCGCGCCGACGGAGCGCCGGAGATCGCGGCTGTAGACGTGCTTCCTGCCACGTCGTTCCGGCCCCATGGTAGCGGGGCTGTGTTAAGGCGTCGTGCATGTCCGGTTAGCGGATTGTTAAGTCTTGTCCGATCGGCGCGACACGACACCAAGTCGGCGTTCGGTATCCATGCGCACGCGTCGCTCGCGCGTCCCTACGCTTCGCTTGACGCGCCGATCATCGCGAAGACCGGAATTTCCCGGGTTGACGAATCGCGAACGTCACCATAGGAACCGGAACCGATGCCCTCGTTCATTAGTGACGTTCAAACAGAAGTGGCATGATAAGAGGGATCCTCACGGGAGCGATGAGGTGCTGTGAGAGGCCAAAGAACTGGCGAACTAACTAGCAGACTAACTAAATTGGCAGTCTGTCAGTCTCTGATTTGCATCTTTGGATTCCATATGATTTCCCACAAGTGTCCATCCACGTCCTGGAAGTAGCCCGAGTAGATTCCCCACGGCCGATCATGTGGGTTGTCAGTCACCACGGCACCCGCCGCTTCCGCACGCCGAAGCAGGTCGTCGACAGCCTCCCGGCTTGGCACCGCATACCCGAGGCTGAACTCAGACGTACTTGAGGCCGTATGGGGCACATTCGCGTCCTTTGCCAGTTCGGTGCGTGGATAGAGTGCCAACATCAGACCGCCTTGCAGTTGGAAGACCACGGTAGCCCCCGCGGGCTCGGATTCGGTTCCTTTGAACTCGGTACCGACGATGCCCTTGGTGGGCAGACCAAGGCCATCACGATAGAAGGCCAGGGATTGTTCGAGGTTACCGACGGCCAACGTAATGATATTCACACGAGGTCGCATATGCTCTTCTCCTTCTTGCGTCGTCACGAAATCCCTGGCCGCCGCCCGCCGTAGTGCCCCGCTCGTGTGGGATCTTCCAGTTGTCCCGGAAATACTATTTACCACCGCCTGCTGACTTTACCCAAAGTGTATGGACCAAGGTGATTGGGACCGTACAATCTTTCGAACCCATGTTTGGGGAACCGAGTGGTATCCGAAGAAGGTCCGCACCCTCCGAATAGGCCTGGAACCTTCCCGAACGCGAATCGTTCACGTCGCCCGCTACACCCTCCCGCTACACCCTAATGAAATCCGACGGTTCCGTGTGAAGCCGGGATTAAGGGATTTAGGCTTCGCTTAACGCTTCGATCACCGCGGGTTAACGATCGCGCGGTAGCGTGAACATGGATCATGTCGGACGTGAAGTTCGCGGGACAGAAGCGTGCGCCCATGCGGGCCGCGGTCGAGCAGACCGGTCGGCCCGCATGCCAGCACGCGCCGAACGGTGTCTTGGAACTTGCCGTGAACAACACCGGCGATTTACCGCACCGTGTGCACTTGCGTACGCTTAGAGGTCTCGATCGCGGCGTCTCCGCGGCGTGCGTGCGCGGCGGGTACGCGTTCGTGCGGCAACACCGACAGCTGCTCCGTGAGGTGTCCCGTTGTCGGAGCGGACGCATGCCACCACCGGAGTTCTCCCACGTCGACGCGCGCCCAGCGGTAGGCGCGCATCAACGCGCGCGCCTCGAGGTACGGCCCGATCAGCGACGACTCCAAGCGGCGTTCGCCGGCGAGCAGCGCGGCGGCCGCAGGGACGTCGCTATGTACGGCCACCCGCCGGTACCCCAACTTCCGCGAGCGCCACAGCGCGTACACGATGCCGCGCAGCGCCCGTCCGCACGCCGCGCCGGCGTCGGCTGCGCCGAGCGCGACGTGTTCGAGCACGCGCGCGTGCGTATCGACGAAGATCACGGACACGGTGTCCGCATCGCCCGTGACGGCGACGTATACATGGAGCGCGCCGCGGGGTCGACGCGTCACGCCCACAACCGTTCGAGCACGGCGGTGACGACCAACACCCCGCCGAGCACGCCGAGTTTGAGCCCAACCAGCTCGTGGTCGTCCGCGAGTCGCGCCACGGCGGCGCGCCGGACGCGCGCGGGTACGGCGGTCCACACCCGCGATGCGCGATCGATCCAACGGCGCGCGTGCGGGACGGTCGTGGCAATGGCGCGGGGCGGCGCGGGCGGGTGCGGGATGCGTACGACGATCGGGTCGAGGACGTGCGGCGCGTGAACGGGACCGAGCGGGCCCCCCGGAGCCGCGGAGAGTGCGGGTCTCCCGCGCGGCCCCGGGGTACAGGGGTTGGGGATGGCGGCGATCCAAGCGTGCGTGGCCTTGCACAGTGCGCCACCCTTGGGAACGGGGAGCGCGGGCCTTGTACCGGCGGGCCGTTGTCGATCCTTGGGTGGCCCGTCCGGCCATCGCGTCCTCGTCCTGTTGAGGCGGAGCGTGGTGTCCACGCATCCTCCGTAGGGCCGCCAGTTGCGACCCCGGCGGACCGCCATCCACCAGTGACGATAGCGCGCGCCGATTAAGCCGGCATTAATTCCGCCCGCGGGGGGTGCAAAGGAACGGAAAAATCTCTCGGCGCGACACACACATCGACGGGAGGTACGTATGAAGCAACGGATCCTACTCGTGGACGACGAGCACGCGATCGTCGAATCGCTCCGGTATGCATTGGAGCGGGAAGGGTACGAAGTGCTCGAGGCCGGCGACGGGGGACAGGCGCTCGACCTCGCCCGAGCGAAATCGCCCGACCTGGTACTGCTCGATGTCATGCTGCCCGGGATGAGCGGATTCGAAGTCTGCCGCATCCTCCGGCAGGAGTCGCGCGTGCCGATCCTCATGATCACGGCGCGCGCCGACGAACCCGACCGGATCGTCGGGCTCGATCTCGGCGCGGACGACTACATCACGAAGCCGTTCAGTGTGCGGGAGGTCCTCGCGCGGATCCGCTCCGCCCTCAGACGCACCCAGGCCGCGGCGCCCGCGCGTGACGAGGTGCTGAACGTCGGTGAGATCACCCTCGACGTCGCGCGCCACGTGGTCCAGGTCGCGGAACAGACAGTCGCGCTGCCGCCGCGACAGTTCGACCTGCTGCGCGCATTTCTCTCGAACCCCGGGCGCGTGCTGACCCGAGCGCTTCTGCTGCAGCAGGTGTGGGGGTACGAGTACGACGGCGACGACCGCACCGTGGACGTTCACGTGCGGTGGCTGCGGCACAAACTGCAAGAAGCCGGTGGGGCCACGTCGATCGAGACGATCCGCGGGGTCGGCTACAAGCTGGAGGGATAGACGTGCGGCTCTGGAGAGGCATGACGCTTGCGCTCGTGCTGGAGGCGGGCGTGACCCTCGCCGCCGCCGCGGCGGCCGTGGTGCTGGCCGGATGGCCGCCGCACACACCGCCGGTGGTGGAACCGTTGGTTGGGGTCGCCGCGGTGGCGCTGGCCGCGGCATGGCTGCTCGGCGGCCGCGTGGCCGCCTCGCTGCGCCGGCCGCTCCGCGAGATCACCGAAGCCGCGCGGGCCGGCGCCGACGGACGCCTGCGGCCGGTGCACGGCGAGTCGTTCGCCGAGGTGCGCGAGACGATCGCGGAATTCAACGCGATGGTGGCGCAGGCCGATCGCACGATTACCGATCTCGATCGCGGCAAGAGCACGCTGGAGGCCGTGCTGGCCCACATGAGCGACGGTCTGCTGATCCTCGATCCCGAGAGCGTGCTCGTGCTCGTCAATCCTTCCGCCGAGCGCATCTTCGGCATCGCGGCGTCCACGGCGATCGGGCACCGCCTCATCGAGGTAGTGCATCACTACGAGCTCGACGCGCTGGTTCGACAGGCGATCCGTGAACGCGTGCCGCTGACGAGAGAGTTGGAGATCCATCAGCCCGACCATCGCGTGCTCCGCGTGCAGGCCAACCCGGTGAAGGGAGGGCGCAGCGAATTCCTGGGCATCGTGGTGGCGGCGCAGGATGTCACGGACCTGCGTCGGACGGATCTGATCCGGCAGGAGTTCATCGCCAACGTTTCTCACGAGTTGCGCACGCCGCTCGCGTCGCTTCGCGCGCTCGCCGAGACGCTCCGCGACGGCGCGGCCCGCGACCCGGAGGCCGGGCCGCGGTTCCTCGGCCGCATCGTGTCCGAAATCGATCGTCTGGCGCTCCTGGTGAACGATCTGTTGGATCTGTCGGCGATCGAGAGCGGCAGCGCCAAGATGGAGATGACGCCGGTGTCGATGAGTGAGGTCGCCCGCGATGTCACGACGAAGTTCCGGCCGGTCGCGGAGCGTCGCGACATCGCGCTGCGGCTCGAGGAGTTCGACGGACTCCCCGAGGCGTGGGGCGATGAGGCGCGCCTTGTGCAGGCGCTCGTCAACCTGGTGGACAACGCGCTCAAGTACACGCCGGCGGGCGGCAGCGTGCGTCTTTCCGGTCACGTGGCGGGTGATCTCGTGGGGCTGGCCGTGACGGACACCGGCCTCGGGATCGCTCCAGAGCACCTGCCGCGAATCTTCGAACGCTTCTATCGCGTGGACCGCTCCCGGTCCAGGGCGCTTGGCGGTACGGGGCTCGGCCTGAGCATCGTCAAGCACATCGCCACCTCCCACGGCGGCCGTGTCGAGGTGCAGAGCGTCGAGGGTCGGGGGAGCCAGTTCACTCTCCTGATCCCGAAGGCGCCCGACCAAGTGCTGGCGCCCGCATGAGCGGCGTCGGAGGCGGTATTCTTCTCCGTTTCTTAACACGACGGTGCACTGTGGATACCGAGTGGGTTAACAATGGCGCTCTAGACTCGCGCCACGAGGTTTCCGCTTCGCCCCATGGATCCGCCCGGCGGCAGCGCGCCGGCGCGACCCCGTTCGGGGTGTCGGCGATGGGTTGTGTTGGAGGTGCTGCGATGCACGTCAAGAACGATCTGCCCGACCTCGTCAACCACGATGGGGAAGACTTCTTCTCGTGGCCGGTTCACGCGTCGCCCGATCTTAAGGCGGCGCTGGTGATTCTCTGTTGTCTCGGTCTCGTGGCCGGCGCTGCGGTCGTGTTTATACGGTTCGTAGGGCTCTGACCGATCCGCGTCCGTGACTGGCCGGGAGAGTGTTAACTGGGTCTTAATGGAGCCTTAACATTTGACTCACTGCCGGTTAACGGTTGATCCGTAGTGTAACACTAGGGGTCGTCGATGCGGCAACGACGGCCGCGAACGTCCGGGCGCGCGCTTCGGCGTCAGGTCGCCCGGCAGAAGACGTCGGGAGCGCCGGCGCGGCCGTCTTCGGAGGTCACTACTTCGGGAACGCGGGGCGGTCTGCGTCGCGCTCGAAAGGACGTTACGATGCTTCGTGATCAGTCGCTGGCGGTAGGTTCCCCGGGCGGCCCGTCGCTGGGAGCCACCGTACGGCGGGGTGGTTCCAGGCGTGCCGACGATGCGTTTCGTATGGTGCTCGCCGGCTTCGCGCTCCTCGTCATCGTCATCGTGTTTGGTATCGGGCTCTCCCTCGCGATGGCTGCCGCTCCCGCAATCGCGACGTTTGGGCCGGCGTTTCTCTGGACGTCCAAGTGGGACCCCATACACAACATCTTCGGGGCGCTGCCGTTCGTCTACGGAACACTGGTGTCGTCGGCGCTCGCGTTGCTGATCGGGGTGCCGATCAGCCTCGGCGTGGCGATCTACCTCGCCGAGTTGTCGCTGAGCAGCTCCTCTGTCGTACTTTCGTTCATCGTGGAGCTGCTCGCGGCGATCCCGAGCGTGATCCTCGGGTTGTGGGGGGTCTTCGTCCTGATCCCGTGGGTCCGGGGGAGCGTGGAACCGGTTCTGGGCGCCGCGCTGGGGTGGTTCCCGCTGTTCGGCGGTCCAGCATACGGCATCGGCATGCTCGCTGCGGGGATCATCTTGGCGATCATGGTGATTCCCATCATCTCCTCGGTGTCGCGGGATGTGCTGCAGGCGGTGCCCCAAGATCAACGTGAGGCGATGTACGCGCTCGGCGCGACGCGCTGGGAGGTGATCCGGCGCGCCGTGCTGCCGTACGGGCGCACCGGGATCATCGGCGCGATCATCCTCGGGCTGGGTCGCGCGTTCGGCGAGACGATGGCCGTGACGATGGTGATCGGGAACCGGCCCCAGATCGCGGCCTCGCTGTTTCAGCCTGCGTACACGATCGCGTCGGCCCTGGCCAACGAGTTCTCGGAAGCGTCCTCAAACCTGTACATCTCCGCGTTGATCGAGATGGCGCTCGTGCTGTTCGTCGTGTCGCTGATCGTGAACGCGGCGGCGCGGTGGCTCGTGTCGCGCGTCACATCTTCGGGGTTGCGCGTATGATCACGGCGCCCACCGCGGACGTCCGCCGCCGCCGCATCGCCGATCGCGTCATGACGTACCTGTGTCTCGGCGCGCTGCTCGTCGCGATCGCCCCGCTCGCCAGCGTGATCGGCTACGTCACGCTGCAGGGCGCGTCCGCGGTGAACTGGGCGTTCTTCACGCACCTCCCGGCGCCGGTTGGCGAACTGGGCGGGGGAATGGCGAACGCGCTCGGCGGGACGCTCGTGCTGGTCGCGCTCGCGTCGTGCGTGGGAATCCCCGTCGGGATCCTCGGCGGCCTGTTCCTCTCGGAGGTGGGCGGCGGCCGCGTCGGCTGGTGGGTCCGGTTCACGGCGGACGTGCTGAACGGCGTCCCGAGCATCGTGGTCGGTGTCTTCATCTACGCGCTTGTGGTCGTTCCCGCGAAGCACTTCTCCGCCTTGGCCGGCGGACTCGCCCTCGGGGTCATGATGATTCCGCTCGTGATGCGGACCACCGAGGAGATGGTGAAGCTCGTGCCGGCGTCGCTGCGCGAGGCGTCGTTTGCACTCGGGATCCCGTGGTGGGTCACTACACTCAGGGTCACGCTGCGGACGGCGACCGCGGGCGTGCTGACGGGCGTGACGCTCGCCATCGCGCGCGTCCTGGGGGAAACGGCGCCGCTGTTGTTCACGGCGTTCAATAACCCGGCCTGGTCGCTGCGGCTGGACCAGCCGATCTCGTCGCTCACGGTCCAACTCTATAATTACGCGATTGCGCCATACGACGACTGGCACCGTCAGGCGTGGGCTGCGGCGCTCGTGCTGATGACGCTGACGCTTGTGCTGAACGTGGTGGCCCGGACCGCCGGGCGCCGTCGGTACGCGAAAGGGAGGTAGAACGAATGGATGTTCCCAGCGCTCTCGTGAGCGGCGCCCTCTCGGGGGTGGCGAACGCCCGCGCTGCTCAGGCTTCGGGAGAACGCGTCACCGTCCGGGACCTGCACGCCTACTTCGGGGCGTCACATGCGGTGAAGGGGCTCTCGATGGGCATTCAGACCAATCGCATCACCGCCATCATCGGCCCGTCCGGCTGCGGAAAGTCGACGTTTCTGCGTTGTCTCAACCGGATGCACGAGGTCGTGCCGGGAGCGCGCATGGAGGGCAGTGTCCTGCTTGACGGGGAGGACATCTATGGCTCCAGCGTCGACCCGGTGGCGGTCCGGCGGCGGATCGGCATGGTCTTCCAGCGGCCGAATCCGTTTCCGACGATGTCGATCTTCGACAACGTGGTGGCGGGCCTGCGTCTCACAGGCGTGCGCGACCGCCGACGGTTGAACGAGATCGCCGAGCGGAGCCTTCACCATGCGGCACTGTGGGACGAGGTCAAGGATTCGCTCGGCAAGCCCGGGACCAGTTTGTCCGGGGGCCAGCAGCAGCGGTTGTGCATCGCCAGGGCGTTGGCGGTCGAGCCGGAGGTGCTGTTGATGGACGAGCCGGCGTCCGCCCTCGACCCCGTCTCGACGCTCAAGATCGAGGAGTTGGCGCGTACGCTGCGGGAGACGCTGACCGTCGTGATCGTCACGCACAACATGCAGCAGGCCGCCCGCGTGTCCGACGTGACGGCCTTCATGCTTGTGGGCGAATTGATCGAGGCCGGACCGACGTCCGAAATGTTCACTCGGCCGAGCGATCGCCGCACCGAGGACTACATCACCGGCAGATTCGGCTAACGCGGCACGTCCGGTCGGCCGGGCTCGACCGCGGCCCCGTTCTGGGCGCGGCCGGTCCCGGCAGGATCCAGGGGCGGCATCCGCCGAAAATCGGTGGAATGACGACCCGAGAAGCGTTCGATCAGGACCTGCGGCGGCTTCGGGACGACCTTCTCCGCCTGGGAACCCTCGTCCAGGACGCGGTGCGCCGCTCCATCGACGCGCTGCGCTCCCGCAATGTGGAGCTCGCCGGGGCGATCGTGGCGGCAGACAACACCATCGATGCGCTGCACCTCGAGCTCGAGGAACGGTGCATGCGGCTCATGGCGACGCAGCAGCCGATGGCCAAGGATCTGCGGACGATCGCCGCGATCTGGGTGATGACGATCGACCTCGAACGCGTCGGCGATCACGCCGAAGATATCGCGCGGATCGTGCAGCGGATCGCTGCGGAGCCGCTCGTGAAGCCGCTGATCGACATTCCGCGGATGGCGGACATGGTTCGCGCGATGCTCCGGGACGGCCTCGAGGCCTTCGTTCGCCACGACGTCGCGCTCGCCGAGCGCATGGCGGCGGCGGACGACGACGTGGACCACCTCTACAGCCAGGTATTCCGGGAGTTGCTCACGTTCATGCTCGAGGACCCGAAGACGATTCAGCGCGCCACCCATCTGCTGATGGCGGCCCAAGCGTTGGAGCGCATGGGCGACCACGCCACCAACATCGCCGAGCGCGTGATCTACATGGTCACGGGCACGCTGAGGGAGTTGAACGCCTAGGGCGCGGCGATCCAGCGTATCGTCCCGCACATAGGCGACCGGGCGCCGCACCCGTCGTGTCCGCGCGGCCTGCGTCGCGGGGCTGACCCGGGGCGCGAGGCCCGTCGCCGATGAAGCTCGCCGCGAGCCCCAGCCGGCAGATCGTCTCCCCGGAAACGCACCGCGACATTGCGCGACGCGTCGCTCACCGGAGGAGGCCCATTCCGGCTCCGACCAGGATCGCGATCCCGAGGACGACCCGGTACCACGCGAATACCCAGCTGGTGTGGCGCTCGAGGTAGCGAAGCAGCCCCCAGATCGCGACGTACGACGCAACGCTCCCGGAAATCACCCCGATCGCCAGCAACTCCCACCCGTGAGCGGTGAGCCCGGCCTTGTGCAGCGTCCACAGCTCGGTCAGGCCCGCGAGCACGATCGCGGGGACGCCCAAGAGAAACGAGAACCGCGCCGCCGTTGCGCGCTCCATGCCGAGCCCTAGGCCCGCCGTGAGCGTCGAGCCCGAGCGGGAGACGCCGGGCACCAGCGCAAACGCCTGGGCGATTCCGACGGAGAGGCAGTCCCGGAGCGTGAGCTGCTCCCACCGCCGCTTACCGCCGGTGCCCCGCTGGCCGTAGATCTCTGCCAGCGCAAGCAGCACTCCCATCAGCACGCAGGCCCACCCGATCACGGCGATGGCCCGGATCGGCGAGTTGCAGGCGTTCAGCGTCTTGCGAAGCGCCAGCCCCGCGATCCCGATCGGAATCGTGCCGATCACGATGCCGATCGCCATGCGGAGGGAGTGATCCCGCTGATCGCCGCGGCGCAGGGCACCGAGCGCTCCTCTGGTGATCGTGACGATATCGCGCCCAAAGAACGTGACCACCGCCAGCAGGCTGGCGAGCTGCATCGCGGCCGAGAACGCGGACCCGGGATCGGGCCATCCGAGAACGGCGGGGACGATGCGGAGGTGAGCGGTACTGCTGATCGGCAGTAACTCGGTGATCCCCTGGACGATGCCGAGGACGATCATCTTCCAGGCCCCGAGTTGCACGAAACTCAGGTTGACTGACGCGCCGTCGCACGGGCTGGGAACGGCTGGGGTCATCGGGGTCTCCCGGAATGCGCGGGCAGGACGGCGTGATGCATGCAGATCCCTCCGGGGGGCGAGGGGCGCGCCCCTGTTGAGTGAAGTTCCGCCACAGCAGAGTCTAGCACACGAAACTCGGTCAGTTGCCGGCGTTTCCGATCTCTTGGTCTCCTTATATGAAGAGCATCAGCGCAGGGACAGCGGAAGCAGCTTGGAGTCACGGATCGTGCGCGTGCGAGGAGCGCAGCAGTGGGCACGTCGTGCCGACGCGAGCCGCCACAGGACGCGCAGGACGTTGCCCCAATGGAGGCGACGATCCGGCTACGACGATCCCAAAGTTGTTACCTTTCCGTGCCTTGACAGCCGTGGCTCGATCTAGGTATGCTGAGTGAGCATTCAGTCATACCTCCTGACCGAGAATGAACGTCCGCTCACCGAATAGAACGACCACGGAAGGGGAAGTCTATGCGAGTCCGCGTGATCGCGATCTTGGCAGCAGTACTCCTCGCGCTCGTCGTGACGGTTGTCGCGCGCGGAATAGGGCGATCCGCCGGTGACCACGGCGTGGCGCACACCGCACCGATCGCGACGGATCAAGACCCCGCGACGGTCTCCGTCACACCGGTCCGCGAGGGCGATTTCGAGACGCGAATTACGGCATCCGGCAGCATCACCAGCATCCGCGAGGCGTGGCTCGGGAGCGTGGCGTCCGGCCGCGTCTCCGCGGTCCTCGTCCAAGAAGGCGACCACGTCGGGGCCGGACAGGCGCTGATCCAGCTGGATCGCGGCGAACTGGCCGCCGACGTCCAGCAGGCCGATGCGACCGTGGCGTCGGCGCGGGCGAAGCTATTGTCACTCGAACACGGGTCGCGCCCGCAAGAGATCCAGCAGGCGGCGGCGAGCGTGGCGCAGGCACAGGCGAACCTCGACAATGCGCAGGCCAACTACCAGCGGAGCCGCGCGCTCTTCACGCAGGGAGCCGTTTCGAAGGCGGACCTCGACGCTGCGACGATGCAGCTTGGGGTCGCACGCGCGACCTACGACTCCGCGCGCCAGCAGCAAAGTCTGACGGTCACGGGACCCCGGCCGGAGGACATCGCGGCGGCGCGCGCCGATCTCGCACAGGCCGACGCGGCGGCGGCCTCGGCCGAGGTCCGGCTCCAGAACGCGACGATCGCGGCGCCGTTCGCGGGCACGATCACGCAGCGGAACGTGGAGCCCGGCCAGATGCTCTCGTCCACCTCGCAGCCGCTGCTTCTGGCCCAGATCGACGACGTGTACGCGCTGCTGTCGGTGCCCGAGCAGTTTCGCGCGGTCGTCGCCCCCGGGCAGGCCGCCCGACTGGTGGTGGATAGTCTCCCCGGGCGCCTCGTCGAGGGGCGCGTCGAAGAGGTTCAGCCGTCGGTCTCCGCAGACAGCCGCACGTTCGGGGTGAAGGTGCGCATTCCGAACACCGACGGCGCGCTTCGCCCCGGCATGTTCGCGCACGGCGACGTCATCGTCGCGTCGCGCCCGCACGTCTTGCAGATTCCTGAGCAGGCGGTGGTGATCACCGCGTCCGGCCCGATCGTGTTTACCGTTCAGGACGGCCACGCGGTCCGTCGGGCCGTGCAGACCGGCGCGCACCAGCGGGGAATGATCGAGGTCCGCACCGGCCTGGCGGCCGACGATATCGTCGCGGTGCAGGGGCAGGAGGGGCTGACCGACCACCAGGCGGTCGCCCCGCGCCTCGTGCGGCCGTAGGAAGTCCCGATGCAGTGGCTCGCCGCCATTTCCGTACGCCGGCCCGTCCTGGCATCCGTGCTCGTGCTTGCCATGGTGTTCATGGGGCTGTTCGCATTCTTCCGATTGAACGTCGAGCGGTGGCCGAACGTGGACATCCCCTTCGTCGTGGTGACGATCACGGAGCCGGGGGCCTCGCCTGAAGAGATCGAGACCGACGTCACCAACAAGGTCGAGAAGGCGGTCAACGTCGTCAGCGGCATCGACCACATTCAGTCGACGTCCGCCCAAGGCATCTCGATCGTCGTGGTCCAGTTCTTTCTCGAGAAGAATATCGACGTCGCGGCGCAGGAGGTTCGGGATCAGGTCAATCAGATCCCCGACCTGCCCACCGGCATCGACCCGCCGATCATCTCCAAGATCAACCCGGGTGCGCTGCCCGTGATTACGCTCGCCCTGTCGGCCAACCACTCCGTGCGGGACATCTCGGAGTACGCGGACAAGGTGATCAAACCGCGCCTCGAGGGGATCGCGGGCGTGGGGCAGGTCACGCTGATCGGTGACCAGCCGCGCCAGATCAACGTCTGGGTCGATCCGAACCGGCTGACGGCGTACGGGGTGCCGGTCACGGCGGTGCTGCAGGCGATCCAGAATCAGAACGTGCAGCTCCCCGCGGGCAACATCGAGCGCGGCGACCAGCGCTTGACCCTGCGTACGCTCGGCCGTGTGACGTCGATCGACGAACTGAGCCGTGTCGGCCTTGCGATGCGCGGGGGCCAGCCGATCACCTTGGCAGACGTCGCGCGGGTCGAGGACGGCGCGGCAGAGGCCCAGACCACGGCGAACGTGAACGGGACGCCGGCGGTCCTGCTTCAGGTGATCAAGCAGACGGGCAGCAACACCCTCGACGTCGTGCGGGACGTCAAGGCGAAGCTCAACGGGACGATCGTCCCCACGCTGGCCCCAGGATACCAGATCCGGATCGTGCGCGATCAGTCTGTGTTCGTGAAGGCGTCGACCGATGCGGTGGAGGAACACCTCGTGATCGGGGCGGCGCTTGCGGCGCTGGTCGTGCTGCTGTTCCTGCGGAACTGGCGCTCGACGATCATCGCCGCGCTGGCGATCCCGACCTCCATCGTCAGCGCGTTCGCGCTCGTCGCGGGCATCGGCCTGACGCTCAACACGATCACACTGCTGGCGCTCGCGTTGGTCGTCGGTATCGTCATCGACGACGCGATCGTCGTGCTCGAGAACATCTACCGGTTCATGACCGAGAAGGGGATGCCGCCCGTCCAGGCGGCGATCGAGGGAACCCGGGAGATCGGCGGGGCGGTCACGGCGACCACGCTGAGCCTGATCGCGGTCTTCCTGCCGCTCGCGTTCATGAGCGGCATCACCGGCGAGTTCATGCGCAGCTTCGGGTGGACGATGGCCTTCGCCATCGCCGTGTCTTTGCTCGTCAGTTTCACGCTCACCCCGGCGCTGAGCGCGCACTGGCTCGGGCGGGCGTGGGCGGCGCGGTCGTCGCCCTCGGACGGGGACGCGGCGCACGCGCGCGGCCGGGTGTACGCGGCGCTCGACCGCGGGTACCGGTGGCTGCTCGAGCACGCCCTCGCCCACCGTTGGGTGGTCGTCGTGCTGACCCTGGCCGCGCTGGTGAGCATCGTGCCGCTCGGCGCCGCGGTGAGCAAGAACTTCCTGCCGGATGACGACGAGTCGCAGTACCAAGTCGTCGTGCGGGCGCCGGAGGGGTGGACTCTCAGCGCCACCAGCACGTTTGCGACCCAGCTCGCGGCGGACATCCGGCGCCTGCCCGGGATCGCCTACACGGTCGTCACCGCCGGCGACGACGCGCAGCAGACCCCGAATCACTTCACGATCTCCGTGGTCATGGCGCCGCTCGGCGAGCGGTCCGTGAGCCAGGCCGCGTCGATGGACGCGGTACGGCGTCAGCTGCTGCCCCGCTTCGCGTACCTCGGGCTGCAGACGCAGGTGCAGACGTTCTCGGACTTTGGCGGCAGCTTTCCACCGATCGACTACGTCGTCAGCGGGCCGGACCTCGCGGCGCTGCAGCGCGTCGGCGACCGCGGGCTCGCGATCCTCCGGTCGATCCCGGGGGTCGTGGACGCCCAGTCGTCCCTGATCAGCGGCAGCCCGGACCTTGGGTTCAAGGTCAACCGCACGAAGGCCGCCGATCTCGGCGTGAACGCCGTGGACGCGGCGAACGCGCTCAGCATGCTGATCCAGGGCGTCGAGGCGAAGGGCGCCAAATACACCGAGGCCGGCAACCAGTACAAAGTGTACATTCGGGCCGCCGCCGATCAGCGAACCCGTGCGGATCTCCTGGGCCAACTCCCGGTCGCCTCGGCCACGCAGGGCCTCGTGTACCTGAACCAGATCGTGGACGAGGAGCCGGGCACGACGCCCGGACAGATCGACCACTACAACCAGGAGCGCCAGGTGACGTTCACCGCGAACTTGCTGCCGGGCACGAACCAGACCGCGGTGCTCGCAGAGCTCGACAAGCAGATCCACGCGCTGAACCTCGGACCGGGGTACACCACGGCGCTGACCGGGCAGTCGGTGGAGCAGCGGCGGCAATCCACCTCGTTCATGCAGGCGTTCATGCTCTCGTTCGTCTTCATGTACCTTGTGCTGGCCGCGTTGTTCGAGTCGTGGATCTACCCGATCACGATTCTGTTGTCGCTGCCGATGACGGTGCCGTTCGCGTTGCTCTCGTTGCTCCTGCTCGGCGGCCAGCTCAACATCCTCTCCCAGCTCGGGATCCTCGTGCTGTTCGGGGTCGTGAAGAAGAACGCGATCCTCCAGATCGATCGGGCGAACCAGCTGCGCGGGGCGGGGATGGCGCGCGATCGCGCGATCGTGGCCGCGAGCCGGGAGCGGCTCCGGCCGATCTTGATGACGACGATCGCGTTCGTCGCTGGCATGATCCCGCTCGCGACGTCCCACGGGGTCGGAGCGGCGACCAACCGGGCGATGAGTCAGGTGATCATCGGCGGTCAGGTGCTGTCGCTCCTGCTCACGCTGGTCGCGATCCCGGTGCTCCACTCGCTGTTCGAGCAACTGAGCGACATGCACGTGGTCGCGACGGCCACCGGGCGCGTGGGTGCGGTGCTGGCGGGCCTCCTCGGCGCCCGCCGACCCCAGGAGCGCCCGCAGCAGGGCGACTGACCCCGCCACGGAATCGGTCCCGCCGGGCGGCGGCTCCTAGTCGAGCCGCCGCCCGGCCCGCACACTCCTCAGGGAGTCCTCCGACGCCCCATCCTGCCGGCTCGGGCTGCGGTGCTCTCTACCGCCCATTTCGTTAACCTTCCGTTAACGTTTTCTTTGCCTCCAGTTTTGAATGGCATCTTGCGGGGTTAAACAAGGGGGGCTAGAGTTGGGGCCAGGAGGGGGAGGTCTTGTGACAGTGGCGATCGGGCATAAGGCGGACGGACGGAGCGCGACTTCCTGAACGTGACGCCGCATAATCGCAGCACGCGTGGAGGGACTAAACGGTGAAGCGCATCGACCTGCATACACATGCCAAACTTTCCAAGTCATTTCCGTTCACCACCAGGGCGGTATGGCAGTTCGTGGCACAAGCAGGGCGGCTCGGGCTCGACGGTGTGGCGCTTGTGGAGCACTTCCACGCGACCGACTACTGGAACATTCATGGCGCGCTGCGGCGGGAGTTCCCCTACCGGGACGCGGACGGCGTCTACGAGGGGCCTCAGGGGATGCGGTTGCTGGCCGGGGTGGAGCTGAGCATCCGGGAAGGGTGTGATCTGATCGTGCTCGGCCGGGTGGAACAGATTCGGGCTCTCGACGCGGGTCTGTCCGAGCCTGCCACCACGGGATACCGGCCCTCGTTCGACGAGGCGGTCGCGGTCGTGCACCGGGTGGGCGCGTTCGTCATCGGCGCACACATGTTTCGTCCGGGCAAGGAGTTGTGGAGGCTCGGACGGCGGTTGGCGGTGCTCGATGCGCTGGAGTTCAACGGCAAGGACTTTTCGGCGGACGATCGCGTCCGCGCCGCGGCCCGCGAGTACGGGGTGCCGGTGGTCGCCGGGAGCGATGCGCACTTCTGGGCGCAGGTCGGCATCAAGGCGACCCTTCTCCCGATCGATGAGATCACACAGGCGTCCGTGACGTCCGCGATCCGCGAGCACCGCGCCGCAGCGGAGAGCCAGAGCTACGGACCGCTCGCGGTGCAGATCAGCGCGGCCTATAAGCGGATCGCGAAGGCGCGGCGGGCCCGCGCGGAACTCGCGGGGACGTACATGCGCCCCACGGCGTCCAGCGTCGTGAGTCTCTCCGAGGCGGCCAGCCGGGTGCGGTGAGCAATCGCGTTGACGACGTCGGCGCGGCGAGCGTACGAAGAGTAGCGGGGAGCGTGACGGGATGGCAGAACCGCTCAAGGTAACGACGGCGCTACCGTGCACGGAAGCCGCGGAACTGATCAATCAGCTGTCGCTTGGGCTGATGCACGGGACGCTGATCATTCGATCCAGCGAGCACCGGCACGCGTACCACCTCGGCCAGGTGATTCGTCTGGAGATTCGTGCGGAGGAAAACGGACGCGAGGGGTCGATGCAGATCGGCCTGCACTGGCGCGTGCCGCTCAGCGTGACCACATCGCCGTGACCGGCGCGGCGGCGGCCAAGGAGGCTCAGATGGCGAAGCACAGTGAGCGGAATGACAAGTTCGAGTTCTCGGCGACCCTCGAGGCGTCGCAGGTGGCGGACTACCTCGTGAGAATCGCAGACGGTCTGCGGCGCGGCGTGGTGGGGCTCGCCGCCGGCGAGCGCGTCGTTCGGCTCGAGCCGACCGCGATGCTCGCGTTTGAGATCGAGGCCGAAGGGAAGCCGGAGAAGGCGGCCGGCAGCATCGCCCTGGAGCTGTCGTGGAAGCCCGAATATGCGTCCGCCGCGGAGGCGTTGGAGATCACCGTCGATCCGCGGGAGGAAGGCGGCCGCGAGCCCGCAGGTACCGCGGCGCACCAATAGCGCCTCTCACCCCCCACACCCGTTCATCTCGAATGACCACCGCCGGGGTCGCGGAATGCGCCGCGCGGCCCCGGCGGGATAGGACACAGCCAAGAAGGCCATGGTGGCCCAGGACACACTGCTCACCGGTCTGCAGGGTGAGGTCACAAAGCTTGGGCGGCTCGTTGTTGACCAACTCGAGCGCGCCCTTCGCTGTTATGACACCCGCGATCTGACGCTGGCCGAGGAGATCATCGAGCGCGACGACGCCGTCGACAACCTCAACCTCGAGCTGGAGGAGCGCTGTTTCGCCCTCGCCGCGACCGGGGGCCTGACCCCGGACGGGCTCCGCACCGTCCGCGCGACGGTCAAGATCGCGCTCAACCTGGAGCGGATCGGTGACGCCGGCACGCACATCGCGAAACGCGTGCGGTTGCTGGTGCGCGAGGGCATTCCCCACGTCGAGTTTAGGTTCGACGAACTCGGGACGTGCGCGGTGGTCGCCGTCACCGAAGTCGTGGAAGCGGTGGCCCGGCGCGACCTGGATCTGGCGCGCCGGGCGTGCATGCGGGAGTCCGAGCTGGACACGCACTACGTCCGCTTTCTCGGAGAGGCGCGCCAGCGCATGCAGTCCGAGCCGATCGCGGTGCCGTATCTGCTGCACTGCCTGACCGTAATGAAATACCTTGAGAAGGTGGCCGACTACGTGCTCAACGTCGGTGAGCAGGCGATCTTCCTGCTCACCGGGCGCCGGCTCAAGTTTTCCCAGTACCAGCAGCTCGGCCTCCTTCTGCCCGAAGCCATCCAGGCCGACGGGGAGTTCCGGCCGTACTGGGACGGCATCAGCGGCGCGGTGGTCGCGCGGATCTCCGGCCCCGAAGGGAACGTGCTGTACAAAGAGGGGTCCCGCCGGAAGATCCAGGAAGAGGAGGAAAAGCTCAAGGTCTGGGAGCGGATCCCCGGTGACCTGACCCCGCGCGTCCTCGGCTCGGTGACCGTGAAAGACCGCCAGGCGCTGTTGCGGGAGTTCGTGGACAGCTCGCTGCTCTCGGAGTTGTATCTGTCGGACGCGCCACGGGACGCGAAGCTGGCCGCGACCCAGCAGGTGCTTGACGCCGTGAGGCAGGTTTGGCAAAGTACGCTGACTGCCACGCCCCCGACGGTGGACTACGTCGCGCAGATCCTTCGCCGCCTGCCCGAGGCCTTCGCGCTCCATCCGGAGTTACGGCCCCAGGTGGAGCATGGCGTGCCGCTCCCCGGCGGCCCGGTGCGGCTTGCGGATCTGCTGGCCCGCGCGGAGGAGTTGGAGCCGAGGCTGGGGCCGGCGTTCTCGGTGTGGCTGCACGGGGATTTCAACGCCAACAACGTACTCTACAGCGAGCGCACAGGCCAGATCAAGTTCATCGACGTGCACCGGTCGCGGCTCGGGGATTACCTCCAGGACGTGAGCGTGTTCCTGCTGTCCATGGACCGGCGGCCCGACCTGACCCCGGCCGTCCGCGAGGATGTCGCCGCAGTGAACGCGATGGTCGAGGGATGCGCCCGACGGTTCGCGGTCGAGCATGGGGATGCGGCGTTTGAGCGGCGCCTGCTCCTCAGCCTCGCGCGGTCGTGCATCACTTCGGTCCGGGTCATCACCGATCCGGCCCACGCCGAGACGCTGCTCCACCGGGGAGTGGCGGCGCTGCAGCGGGCGGTGGAGGGGTCGTGACGCTGCGCGTCGGGGTCGCCGGGATCCCGGGCGCGTGGTCGACCGAGCACCTCCGGCTGGCGCTGGAACGGTGCGGCTGCGACGCGTTCGCGTTCGCCGCATCCGATTGCGTGGTCGAGCTGCCGGACGGCGCGGTCCGGCACGACGGCGTCGATCTGGGCGGGGTCGACGCGGTTGTGGTGAAGAAGCTCGGCGTCACCACCGATCCCATGGCGCCGAGCCGCGTGCACCTGCTGAGTCAGCTCGAGGCGCGCGGGGTGCGCGTGTTCAGCCCGGCCGCGGCGATCGAGAGCGTGCAAGACCGGTATCGGATGACCGAGCGCTTGAGCCAGGGCGGAATCCCGATTCCGCGGACGGTCGTGACCGAGAGCGTGCACGCCGCGGCCGCCACGGTGCGGCGGTGGGGGCGTGCGGTCGTCAAGCCGCTCTTCACGTCGAAGGGCAACGGCATGCTCATGCTCGGCGCGCAGGGGCCGATCCGGCTCATGCTCCGGCGGTGGCAGCGGGAGTGGAAAATGCCGTTCTACGTCCAGGAGTACGTGCCGCACGCCGGCCGGGACATCGGCGTGATCGTCCTGGCCGGGGAGGTGCTGGGCGCGTACTATCGGGTGGCTGAGCGCGACGTCTGGCTCACGACCACCGCGGCGGGCGGGCACTACGAGCCGTGTGTCGTGACCGCCGAGATGGCGCAGCTCGCCGTTCGTGCCGCGGACCTGTTCGGTCTGACGTTTACCGGCGTGGACCTGGTGGAAGGGCCCACCGGGTACCTCATGTACGAGGTGAGCGCGTTCGGCGGGTTTGGAGGATTGTGGCGTACGCAGGGTATTGACGCCGCCCAGCGCTACGCTGAGCACGTCGTTCGGGTGCTGACGGGACGGTCTCCTGATGAGCGAGCTGGCATCGATCCTTCACGCGTATCCGCCTGACGCGGACCTCGGGCTCGACATCGCCGGTGTGGCCCTGCGCGTGCGCACCAACGCGCCGGCGGTGCACGAGCGGCTGCGCAGGTACTTCGGCGCGTACCTCGCCGCGGCGGCGGAGGCCGGGGCCCCCGAGATCGTCCTCCTCTCGGGATCTCCGGTGTACGACCCGGCCCGGATGGTCGACGTGCCCCGACGTGCACGCAGCGACCGGATCAAAGAAGCGTTCTACGATGCCCCGGACGCGCGGGTGGTGCTCAAACGGCGAACGGGCGTGGTGATCTACGTCACGGACTCCGTCCACTATGTCGTCGGCGACCTCGACGCGAACTTCAACCAGGCCGTCAACGCCGTCATGATGGTGTTTGCGAAGGCGATGCTCCGGCGCGGGTACGTGATGCTGCACGCCTCGGCGATCCTCGGGGACACCGGCGGGATCGCGTTCGCCTCGTCGTCCGGGTCGGGGAAGTCCACTCTCGCCCTCATGCTCGTCGAGAAGCGCCAGCACCTCGTGAGCAACGACCGGCTGTTCATCCGGTCCACGCCGGGGGGGGCCGAGATGGTGGGGGTGCCCAAGCAGCCGCGCGTGAATCCTGGAACCCTGCTCCGCATTCCCCGGCTCACCCGTCTGCTGCCCGCGGCGGAGCGGGTGCGCTACCAGCCGCTCCCGCCGGAGCAGCTGTGGACCCTCGAGCACAAGCACGACGTGGACGTGGAGGCCATCTACGGGCCGGGGACCGTGCAGCTGCGCGGCTGGCTGCGCGCCGTCTTCCTGCTCCGGTGGAGCCCAAGCAGCCGCGGCTGGAGCGTGCACACCCTCTCGCCCGATGAGCGCGTGGGCGCGCTCGTGCCGACGATGAAGGGTGTCGGCGTGTACGATGCGACGCCGCCGGACGCCGCGGTCCAACAGGCGATTCTGCGCGCGGTGTGCGAGCGGGTCTCCGTGTACGAAGTGTCCGGCCACGCGGACCTGGACCGGCTCGCGGCGTTGGTGCTCGCGGGCCCCACGCTCTCCCCGGCCACCGGCGGGTCCTAACCCGTTTCCGTGAACCCGCGCATCTTTCGCGAGTGCGACGTTCGCGGTGTCGTCGGCCGTGACTTCGACGCCGCAGACGCGGTGCGGATCGGTCGCGCATTCGGGACGTACGTCCGGCGGCAGGGCGGCGACGTCCGGGTGGTCGTCGGGCACGACGGCCGCACGACCTCGCCGGCCCTCTACGCGGCGATGGTGCACGGGTTGACCGCGGCCGGCTGTGATGTGACCGCCATCGGGCTGTGCCTGACGCCGATGATGTACTTCGCGATGCCCTATGTCGGCGCCGACGCCGGCGTGATGGTCACCGCCAGCCACAACCCCCCGCTGTTCAACGGGTTCAAGCTCGCCCACGGCGCCGGCACGCTGCACGGGGAGCAGGTCCTGGAAGTCCGCGACGTCGCGGAGCGCGGCACGTTCGCGAGCGGCGCCGGCCGCGTCCGCCTGGAGGACGTGCGCGACGCCTATGTCGCAGGGCTGCGGGAGAAGATCGTGCTCGGGCCGCGCCGGCTGCGCGTGGCCGTGGACTGCGGCAACGGCACCGCCGGCTTGTTCGCCCCGGACATTTTGCTCGGGTGGGGATGCGACGTCGTCACCCTTCACTGCGGACTCGATCCGCGGTTCCCGCACCACGATCCCGATCCGGCCGACCCCCGCAACCTCGCGGCGCTTTCGGCGGAGGTCCGCCGCGTGGACGCCGATCTGGGGATCGGCTTCGACGGCGACGGCGACCGGCTCGGCGCCGTGGACGATCGCGGGGAGATCGTGTGGGGAGACCTCCTGATGGCGCTGTTCTGGCGCGAAGTGCTCGCGGCGCACCCGGGCGTCGTCGCGCTGGTCGAGGTCAAGTGCTCCCAGGCGTTGATCGACGAGATCCGCCGCCTCGGCGGACGTCCCGAGTTCACGCGGACCGGCCATTCGCTCGTCAAGGCGCGGATGCGCGAAGTCGGCGCCCTGTTCGCCGGCGAGATGTCGGGGCACATGTTCTTCGCCGACGAACACGACGGGTACGACGACGCGCTGTACGCGGCGGGCCGGTTGCTGCGAATGCTCTCGCGTACGGAGCGGGCGCTGTCGTCGCTGACCGCGGAGATCCCCGGGTATCACACCACCCCGGAGATTCGGGTCGCCTGTCCCGACGAGCGGAAGTTCGAGATCGTGGCCGCACTCACGCGCGGGCTGCGCGGACGCTACGAGGTGATCGAGGTCGACGGCGCGCGCGTGCTGTTTCCGGACGGGTGGGGGCTCGTCCGGGCGAGTAACACCCAACCGGCGCTGGTCATCCGCGCCGAGGCCGCCACCTCGCAGGGGCTCGAGCGGGCGAAGGCCGTGCTCGAGGGGGCGTTGCGCGATTACCCTGAGGTGGCCCCGGTGGCGTGGCAGTCCGCCGCGGTCGCCGCGAACTGAGGTCGCTCACCCCGCTGCGGGGCCGGGGGTGCCCCGGTCGGACGCCGCCGGGGTCCATTTCGGCGGCGGCGCGACATACTCGCGGAAGCGCTCGACCAGGCGCTCCGGCTCGGTCTCCACGATCAACGCGTCCCGGTGGCGTTCGCTCAGAAAGCCTTCCCGCACCATGCGCTCGATCAGTGCGGTGAGCGGCCGGTAGAAGCCATCCACGTCCAGGAGCCCCGTCGGCTTCCGGTGCAGGCCGAGTTGTCCCCACGTCCACATCTCGAAGAACTCATCGAGCGTGCCCGAGCCGCCCGGCAACGCGACGAAGCCGTCGGCGAGGCCGGCCATCGTCGCCTTACGCTCGTGCATCGAGGTCACGATTCGCAGGTCCCTGACGCCGGGGTGCGCGATCTCCTGATCCACGAGCGCCCGCGGGATGACGCCGATCACGTCTCCGCCGGCCTCGAGGGCCGCGTCCGCGAGCTCGCCCATCAGGCCGACGCACGCGCCGCCGTAGACGAGACCGATCCGGCGCGCCGCGAGGAGCCGACCGAGCGCTCGCGCCGCAACGCGGTATCGCTCGTTGTGTCCGGGGCTGGACGCGCAGAACACGCAGAGGCGTTGCATACGTGCGCTCCTATTCGCGGCCGCGGCGCGAATCTCCGTCCCCGCGCCGACCACGGCGGCGCCGCCTGACCGCGCGTCGCTGCGACGCGGAGCAGGGGAGCGCCCGGTCCTTACACAACTGTCCACGCTGAGGGGACGAACGCCGGCGCGAGGGGATGGGCGTGCGCACGGGGTCACCGCACGGACTGCAACCGTGGCGAGTCGACGAAGTCGGCGGCATGGTCGTCGAGTGGGATCGCGGCATCCGGATGGACGACGGCCTCGTGCTGCGGGCCGACGTGTTCCGTCCGGCCGCGCTCGGCCGCTACCCCGTGATCTTGTCCCACGGCCCCTACGCCAAGGGCCTGCCGTTTCCGGTGGGCTACCCGTTTCAGTGGCAACGCCTCAGCGCGGAGCACTCCGAGGTCCTTCGTGGATCCACCGGGCGGTATCAGAACTGGGAAGTCGCCGACCCCGAAAAGTGGGTACCCGACGGGTACGTCTGCGTTCGCGTCGACTCGCGCGGCGCCGGACGGTCGCCGGGATTCCTGGATCCGTTCTCGCTCCGGGAAACGCACGACTTCTTTCTCTGCATCGAGTGGGCGGGGGAAGCGCCCTGGAGTAGCGGCAAAGTCGGGTTGCTCGGCGTCTCCTACTTTGCCATCAACCAGTGGCACGTCGCGTCCCTGCGCCCCCCGCACCTGGCGGCGATGTGCCCGTGGGAAGGGGCCGCCGACTGGTATCGTGACATGGCCCGCCACGGTGGCATCGCGAGCGTGTTCTGGCCCAACTGGATGCGGAAGCAGGTGATCACCGTGCAACACGGCGTGGGCGACCGCGGACCGCGAGATCCGAACACCGGGCAACCGGTCGCCGGTCCGGAGACGTTGGGCGACGACGACCTGGCCGCGAATCGCGCGGACCTGCGCCGCGCGTTTCTCTCCCATCCGCTCGACGACCGGTACTATCAGGACCGGTCTCCGGTGTGGTCGCGCGTCACGGTCCCGTTCCTCTCAGCGGCGAACTGGGGCGGACAGGGCCTGCATCCTCGTGGGAACTTCGAAGGGTTCATGCGGGCCGCGTCCACGGACAAGTGGCTGGAAGTTCACGGCCTCGAGCACTGGACCCACTTCTACACGGACTACGGCCTGGCGCTGCAAAAGCGATTCTTCGATCACTACCTCAAGGGCGTGGACAACGGCTGGGAGCGTCAGCCCCGGGTGCTCCTGCAGGTCCGGCACGTTGACCGCTTCGTTCCCCGCACGGAGGCGGACTGGCCGATTCCGCGCACCCAATGGACGCGGTTCTATCTCGACGCGGCGGCGATGGCGCTGTCCACGCGCGCCCGGTCCGAGGCCGCCGCGATCGCGTACGGAGCGTTGGGGGAGGGCGTCACCTTCGCCACCGCGCCCCTCGACCAGGAGACCGAAATCACCGGGCCCGCGGCCCTCACGGTGTTCGCATCCTCCACGACGACCGATGCGGATCTGTTCGTGGTGTTGCGCGTGTTCGCGCCCGACGGTCGCGAAGTCGACTTCCAGGGCGCGCTTGATCCTCACACGCCGATCGGGAACGGGTGGCTGCGCGGATCCCACCGTCGGCTCGATCCTCGCCTCTCCACCGAGTGGCGGCCGTATCACCGCCACGATCGCGCCGAGCCACTGGTGCCCGGCGAGACCTACGAGCTCAACGTGGAGATCTGGCCGACGAGCCTCGTGGTGCCCCCGGGGCACCGGATCGCGTTGACGATTCTTGGCAAGGATTTCGAGCGACCCGGGCCGAGCCTCGATATGCCGACGTTCGCGAATCCCCTTCGCGGCTCCGGTCCGTTCCTCCACAACGACGCCGAAGACCGTCCGGCCGAAACGTTCGGCGGACGCATCACGCTCCACACCGGCGGCGCCTACGCTTCCTATCTCCTCCTCCCGCTCATTCCGGCCGATGCGGGCCCGTAGGCGCGCGTGTCACCATCGGGCGCGGGCCCAGTTGACGCGGGTCGGGCGCGAGAGGGTTTTCCCGGGGCACGGCAAACCGTAGCCTCACTCGCGCCGAGGGATTCCGGCGCGCGGGAACGAGCGTCCGGGGCGATCCGACGGCGCGTCTCGCGGTCACACCAGCGGTCGAGGTGCTTCGGCGAAGCCGCCCGCGATCTCGATGTGAGGAGCCCAAGACAGTGACCAGCCACTTCGAGCCCCCAAACGCGTTTCGCTCTCCGCGATTCTCGCAACTCGCGACCTTCATGCGGTTGCCGCACATCCGGGACCCGCACGGGTTGAACGTCGGCATTCTGGGGATTCCGTTCGACGGCGGGACGAGCTATCGTTCGGGTGCGCGGTTCGGCCCGCGGGAGATTCGCGTCCACTCCGCGCTGATCCGCCCGTACCATCCGGTGTTGCGGGTGTCGCCGTTTGAGCGGCTGCGGGTCGCGGACTGCGGCGATGTGGACGTGAATCCGATGGACATCCTCGATACGTACGGGCGCATTGAGGCGGCGGTGGGCGAGATGCTGGGCGCCGGGGCCGTGCCGGCGTGCGTCGGTGGAGATCACTCGATCTCGCTGGCGATCATGCGGGCCGTCGCCCGGGTGCACGGACCCGTGGCGTTCGTGCACTTCGACAGCCACCAGGACATGTGGGACGAATATTTCGGCAATCGCTACTTCCACGGCACCCCGTTCCGGCGGGCCCAGGAGGAGGGCCTGTACGACACCAAGGCGACCGTGCAGATCGGGATCCGGGGGCCGGTGTACGGGCCGGAGGACTTTGCGTTCGGACAGACGCATGGGGTGACGGTGTTCCGGGCGGAGGAAATCCACCGCCGTGGGGTCGAGCCCGCCCTCGAGGCGGTGCGCCGGCTTAAGGGGCGGAAGGTGTACGTGTCGTTCGATATCGACTCGGTGGACCCGGCGTTCGCTCCCGGAACCGGCACGCCCGAGGTGGGCGGCTTCTCGAGTGCGCAGGCGCTCGAGCTCCTGCGCGGCCTGAGCGGCCTCGACATTGCCGCCTTCGACGTCGTCGAAGTGGCGCCCGCGTACGACCATGCGGGCATCACCGCGATGCTGGCCGCGAACGTGCTGTTCGAGTTGCTCTCCGTGATCGCGCAGCGGGCGGCGACGCCGTGACCTGAGGACGCGGAGTCCCGCGCGCTCCGGTCGTCGCGCGGGGGCGGAGGAGCGGGATGGCCGCGAACGGCGCCGACCTGCAGGCCGCGGCGGCGTCCGGGAACGCCACAACGATGAGGTGGGTCGTGGGGACGTTCGACGTCCACGTTCACGTAGGGCCGCGTCCATCCGGGTCGGGTCGTCGGCCCGGGGAGGGTGCCCATGCCGGACAATGAGCGCGCGCTTGCAGGCGGCGGCCGATGACGCGTCCACGCGTCTACCTAACGCAGCCGATCCCGGAAGCGGCGCTGCGGCGACTTCGGGAGGTGGCCGACGTCGCCCTGAACGAGGACCCGCTGCACCAACCTACGCCCGACGAGCTCTCCGCGGGTGTCCGCGACAGCGACGTGCTGTTCTGCTTGCTCCACGACAAGATCGACGCCCGCGTGCTGGCCAACGGCCCGGGGCTCAGGCTCGTCGCGTCGATGGCGATTACTCCCGCGAACGTCGATGTGGCCGCGGCCACCGCGCGACGGATCCCGGTGACGGCGATTCCGCCGCTGGTCACGGAGGCCACCGCCGACGTGGCGATGGCCCTCGTGCTGGCGGTGGCGCGTCGCGTCGTCGAGGCGGACCGGCTGGTACGGTCCGGGATCTTTCCCGGGGGGCAGTCCCAGGTTCTCGTCGGCGGGGCGGTGCACGGGAAGACGCTCGGGATCGTCGGTCTCGGCGAGATCGGGCGCGCCGTGGCGCGCCGCGCCCGAGGCTTCGGCATGCGGATCCTGTACATGAAGCGGACGCGGTTGTCCCCCGCCGAGGAGCGAGAACTCGGCGTCGAGTGGACATCGCTTCCGGACCTGCTGCGCGACGCCGATTTTGTATCGGTACACGCGACGCAGACGCCGCAGACACACCACCTGATCGGCGCCCGTGAACTCCGGTCGATGAAGCCCACGGCGTACCTGGTGAATACGTCCCGGGGCCCGTTGGTCGATGAGGCGGCGCTCGTCACGGCGCTTCGGGAAGGGTGGATCGCCGGGGCCGGCCTGGACGTCTACGAGCACGAGCCGCGCGTCTCGTCCGGCCTGCTGGAGCTGACGAATGTGGTGCTCCTGCCGCACGTCGGCAGCGCCGAGCGGGACACCCGGGAGGTCATCGCCGGGGTCGTCGTCGACAACATCTCTGCGTTCCTGCGCGGCGAGCGCCCGCCGAACGTGGTCAACCCGGAAGTGTACGACGCATGACGCCGCGCGCCGATAGACGAACGCATGCGTGGGGCGCGGTGGTCCGGGCGCGGGTGCCGCGCAGGCGCACGGCGATCGTCGGAGCGGCGGGGACGTGCCATGGCCGCTGAGGAGGGCACCCGCCGGGCGCGGGAGGAGACGTGGTCGCGCGGCGCGGGCATCGCCGATTATGAGACCCGCGTCGACATTGCCCGGCTGCACTCGGGACGCACGGGGCACGCGCGTCGCGCGCTGGCCGACGCCCAGCTCGACGCCGTGCTCGTCTGGAAAGAGGAGAACGTCCGATACCTGACGAGTCTGCGCCCCCAGGTCATCGCGGGCAAGAACGGCGTGTTGAACGGCGCGCTGTTCACGCGCGACGGGCGCGCGATCCTGTTCGTCTCGGGGGGCGACCGAGACCGCGCGGAGGCGACGATGCCGTGGATCGGAGAGTTTCACACGATCCCGATCGTCGAGGAACCGGGGCTGGTGCGCCACGTAGCGACCGAGATCATCGCCCCCGTGCTCAATCGGCACGGCCTGCGGACCGGCACGATCGGGATCGATCTCGCCGGCAAGTTGCTCATGGACGGCCTCGCGGAGACGTGCCCCCGCGTCCGTTGGGTCGACGGCGACGCGGCGATGCAGGCGGCGCGCCGCGTGAAGACGACTGAGGAACTGGCCATCATCGAGGAAGCGACCGCCATCGCCGAGGCGGTGACGGCGACGGCGGTCGCCCACGTGGGCGCCGGGGTGCGGGAGTGCGAGGTCGCCGGGGAGGCCCTGCGGACGCTGTATCGCCTCGGGGGCGAGTATCCCCATGTGACGACCCCGTTTGTCGCGAGCGGCGAACGCATGGCGCCGCCCACCCGGCTGGCAACGGACAAGCTGATCCGGGACGGCGATCTGGTGTTCATCGACATCGGCGCGATGTGGAACGGGTACTTCGGCGACATCGGCCGGACGGTCGTCTGCGGCGCGCCGGGGGCCGAGCAGCGCCGAGTCTACCGCGCGGTGTGGGACGCCCTCCACGCTGGGATCGACGTGATGCGCCCCGGGGCGACGACCTTGGACGTGGCCGCGGCGATCCGCGAGCGCGCCGCCGCGCACGGTCTCGCGGATCGCCTGCTCAGCCTGTTCATCGGGCACGGAATCGGGTGCGGCTCGAACGAGCCGCCCTACGTGGGAGAAGCGATCCCCGGGGCGGCGTCGGTCGTGCTCGAACCGGGGATGGTGTTTGCGCTCGAGCCCCTGATCTGGGTGCCGGGCGTGCCCGGGGGCGGCGGCGTCCGCCTGGAGGACATGGTGGCGGTGACCGACACCGGGGCGAGGCGAATCTCCCGCAGCCCGTACTGCGAAGCGCTGCTGCAATGAGACCGGCGCATCAGGCGCACGAGAGGGAGGGGACGCAGGGATGAGTCATCACCCGTTTCTTGCAGGGCAGCACGAGCATCAGCCGCGGCGGGTGTACAGCACGTCGGGAACGGATTGGCAGGGCCGGGTGAACTTCGACCGGCTGCGGCGGGAGCGGTTGGCGCGGGCGCGGGCGATGATGGAGAAGCACGATCTGGGGGCGCTGATCCTGTTCGTCGGCGAGAACGTCCGGTACGTCACCGGCGTCTACCAGGGCAACTGGAAGAACAACATCTTCATCCGCTACGCGGTGTTGCCGCGCGGCAAGGATCCGGTCCTCTTTGAGACCGTCGGCAGCGACATGATCTGTGCACAGATCGACGCGCCGTGGCTGTCTGAGGTGCGGCCGGCGATCACCTGGAAGTGGTCGGAGGGCGCGGAGGCGGAGATGGCGACGCGGATGGCCACGTCGATCACGGACGTGCTGCGCGAGGCCGGCGTGCAGAAGGAAAAGATCGGCATCGACATCATGGACATGGTCGCGTATCAGGCGCTGACGAAGCAAGGATTGAACATCGTGAACGGCTGGCCGGCGATGTCCCAGGCGCGCGTCATCAAGACCGTGGACGAGCTGGAGTGCCACAAGATCGCCGCCGCCCATGGCGACGCGGCGATGTGGATGGCCAAACACGAGTGGGCCAAACCGGGCGTGCGCGAGGCCGAGGTGTGCGCCAAGGTCAACGAATACCTGTATCGCAGCGGGTTTGACTTCGTCTACGATATCATCGTCGCGTCGGGCGGCAACACGAGTCCGTACCGCCGGTGGCACACCGACAAGATCATCCGGCAGGGCGATCTCATGATCATGGACATCAACGCGGTGGGGCCGGGCGGGTACTTCATTGACTTTGTGCGGTGCTGGAAAGTGGCGGCCCAGCCGACGCAAAAGGAACAGGACTTGTACAAAGAGTGCTACGATTCGCTGTACGCGGCGATTCACGCCGTCCGGGCGGGGGCGACGAGCGCGGACGTGGCGAAGCACTTCCCAGAGTACGACGACGACAAGTACGGCAGCGTGTCGCTGCAGCAGTTCGCGCACAGCATCGGGCTGAGCTTGTACGAGGGGATGTGGATTTCCCGGGCGTATTCGCTCAAGTACCCAGCGGAGCTCAAGCCGAACATGTACTTCGCCATCGAGACCTTCGCCGGGCACTCCGGCCTCGAACAGACGGTGCGTCTCGAGGAGAACCTGGTGGTTACCGACAAGGGGTACGAGCTGTTCACGCTCTGCGAGCACGATGAGGACATGCAGCGCACGTAGTCTCGCGGACGGTGCCGCGATCGGGCGCGCTCCGGGCACCGCTCCGGAGCGCGCCGGCGTGCCCCCCGGATCGCGCGCCCGTGCCGGCGGCCTCTACGCGGGCGCGTGCTCCCCGGCCCAGCGCTCCAGCAGCTCGATCAGCGCGGTATGGTCCGCATCGCCCATGCCGTCCCGCACGGCGATCCGCCACGCTTGGCGCACGAGCGATCCCAACAACATCGGCACGCCTAGGTCGTCGGCGAGATCCAGGCAGATGTCGAGGTCCTTGAGATACTGCGCCACCGTGAAGCCGGCCGAGAACTCGCGGGGCAGGATGTAGCGGGGGAACTTCACCTCGGTGGTGTAACTGCGGCCCGTCGAGTGATTCACGGCCGCGACGAGCCGGTCCGGCGACAGCCCCGCCTTGACGCCGAGGGCGACGGCCTCGGCCGTGCTCCACACCGTCGTCGCGGACAAGAGGTTGTTGATCGTCTTCGCGGTGTCGCCGTCGCCCGCCGCGTCGCCCACGTGGACGATGTCGCGGCCGAAGTGTTCCAAGATTGGCCGGCACCGATCGAGGAGCGCGGCCGGGCCGCCGGCCATGACGCAGAGCGTGCCGTCGACGGCGCCGCGCACGCCGCCTGACACCGGCGCGTCGAGGACCTCGACGCCCTGCCGACCGAGGTCCGCCGCGACGCGGCGGGTCACGCGGGGCGATGACGAGGTCATCTCGATCAGGTCCTGTCCGGATCGCATGGCGGCGCCCAGCCCGTCGTTTCCGTACACCACCGCTTCGACCGCGCGGCCGTCCGGCAGCATCGTGAGGACGATGTCCGCGCGCCCGGCGACGTCCGCGGGGCTGCTGCCGCGTTCGGCGCCCGCGCGCGCCGCGGCCGTCATCGCGTCCGCGCGCACGTCGTACGCCGCGACGCGGTACTGCGCGTCGAGCAGCCGGCGCGCCATCGGCGCGCCCATCTTGCCCAATCCGATGAAGCCGATTCGCGGACGGTTCATACGCACACCCCGGGTATCGGAAGCCGACCGTCGTGCTCGCTGTGGGAGCCGCAGCGGTCTTCTCGGCCAACGGCGGGCTCCCCTACCGCCCGGCCGTTGCGTGGGCGCGCGCCCGCGGACGCTCCCGTCGGGTGGCCTCGGATCCGCGCGCGTTCGCGTCCGTCCGGCGGATGCGTGATCCGCGTGTGGAGCCGCGGCGTTCGCGCCGTTGTGCCGGGGCAGCGGCCCCGGTAAGATAGAGGATGCGAGAAGACGTTCCCGGCAGATTCATGCGCACGACCGGATGCCTCTCGCAACATCGAATGGAGCCGGACGTCGTGCGAGGCCGACGGTTTCAGGCGTGCCGGTGCGCGGGTGTGGGGGGATCGCCGATGGGGGCACTCGATGGACGACGGGCGCTCGTGACCGGGGCCGGCATCGCCATCGGGCAAGGGATTGCGCTCGAGCTCGCGCGCCAGGGCGCCGCGGTGGCCGTGCACTACGCGCATTCCGCGCGGGAAGCTGGTGAGACGGTCGATGCGATCGCGCGGTCGGGCGGCACGGCCGTCGCCGTTCACGGCGATCTTGGGCAGGTGGGCGATTGCTTCGCCGTCGTCGACGAGGCCGCCCGCGCGTTCGGCGGGCTGGACATCTTGGTCAACAACGGCGGGGTCACCCGCACCGACGAGTTCCTCCGGACCACCGAGGCCTTGTACAACGAAGTCTTCAACGTCAACATGCGCGGGTACTTTTTCTGCGCCCAGCGCGCCGTGCAGCACATGCCAGAGCACGGCGGCGTCATCGTGAACATCTCTTCGGTCCACGGGTTCGCGGGGTCTGCACGGCACACCGCGTACGCGGCGACGAAGGGGGCGATCAACGCGTTCACCCGGCAGCTCGCCATCGAGCTGGCGCCGCGGCGCGTGCGGGTCAACGCGGTGGGACCGGGGCTCATCGAGGTGCCCCGGTACGCTGCGATGCCCGGGTACACGACCGAGTTCGGCAACACGCTCGTGCCGTGGGGCCGGGTCGGCCGCCCGCACGACGTGGCCACGTTCGTCGCGTTTCTCGTGTCTGACGCGGCCGACTTCGTGACGGGGCAGGTTGTGTACGTGGACGGCGGGACGACGGCCCGCATGGGGTTGTGGTGGGAACATGGAGGAACGCCGCGGTAACGGCGTCCGCCCGCGGGCACGCCGTGCTCCGGAGACACGGGAGGAGTGGATGCATGTCGGAGGCGCCGGGGCAGGCGCGGAGCATCGCTCGGGAGATCCGCGACACGGTCGTCCCGCAGGGCGCGGTTGCGCTCTGGTGGCTCGGTCAGTCGAGCGTCATCGCCAAGGCCGCAGGCAAGGTGGTGGGGTTCGACCTGTTTCTGACCGGGGACGGCCTTACGGGGCGGTCGCGTCGCGCATACGACGCGCCGGTGAGGCCCGACGAACTGGATATGATGGACGTGGTGCTCTGCTCGCATGAGCACCTCGACCATCTCGACCCGGCGACGCTCCGCGGCATCGCGCAGGCGTCACCCGAGACCCAGTTCGTCGTGCCGCAGGTCTGCGTGGGACTCGCGCGCGGGGCCGGCGTGGATGAAGGGCGCGTCCATCCGTCGTGGGCGGGTCGTCCGATGGACATCCGCGGCGTTCGCATCGTCCCCATCAGAGCGGCGCACGAGGCGTTCGACCTCGCGGAGCAGGGTCACCGCTGGCAGGGATTCATCGTGACCCTCGGGGGCGTGCCCTTGTGTCATACTGGCGACACCGTGATGTACGACGGCCTGGCCGAGGAATTGCGCCGTCACCGGGTCGCGCTGTTGCTCGCGCCGATCAACGGCCGGGACTATCAGCGGACACGCGCCGGCATCATCGGCAACCTGGGCTACCGGGAGGCGGCGGAGCTCGCCGTGGAAGCGCGGGTCAACTTGGTCATTCCGCTGCACTACGACTTGCTGCCCCCGAACGTGGAGCGCCCGGGATGCTTCGTCGACTACCTCTATGAACGTTTCCCGACGCAGCCGAGCAAGGTCATGGCGAGAGGGGAGCGCTTCTTCTTCCTTCCCTGAGCCGGACGTCGCACCGCACCCGACCTCCGGATGGACGTGCGAACTCGGAACAGGAAACGAACACGCGACCAGGGAACCACATACCTCCATCGTGTCGAACCCTCGCAAGGTGCCCGGACTGTCGGACGGCGTCGAGACGGCGCGCATGGGCGCGTCGTTCGCGACGATCGGCGAGATGCTCGTCGACTTCACGCCGCTCGTTGACTGCGGCACGACCGTCGGGTATCGTATGCACCCCGGCGGGTCTCCCCGCAACGTCGCGGTCGGCCTCGCCCGGTGCGGCGCGCGGGCCGAGTTCGTCGGCGCCGCGTCCACCGATGTCTTCGGACGGTTCCTCATTGCGCACCTTGAGCGGGAGGGCGTCGGCACGCGCTTCCTCGTCCGGTCCCCGGCCCCGAGCACGCTCGCGTTTGTCGCGGCCGAGCGGGACGGCCCGTCCTTCTCGTTCTACCGCACGGGCGTCGCGGACACGCTGCTCACCGTGGCCGACCTGCCGCCGGCGCTCGACGAACTGGACGTGCTGCATTTCGGCTCGATCAGTTTGCTCGCCCCGCCGACGTCCGAGACGGTGCTGGCGCTCGCCGATCGTCTCCACGGCCGCCGCCTGTTGTCCTTCGATCCCAACATCCGCCCGAGCCTGATCGACGATCCCGACGCCTACCGGCGGGTGCTCGCACGAGCCGTCCGCGCGGCCGACGTCGTCAAGCTCAGCGAGGCGGACCTCGCCTGGTGGATGCCGGGGATCGCGAGTGAGGAGGGGGCGGAGCGGCTGCGCGCCGTCGGTCCCGCGCTCGTTGTCGTCACGCTCGGCGGCCGCGGCTGCTACGCGCGGGCGCCGCAATGCGAGCTGCGCGTCCCCGCCCCGCGGGTGGAGATCGTGGACACGGTGGGAGCCGGCGACGCGTTTTCGTCTGGGCTGCTACTGCGCCTGTGGGAACGTGGGCTCGCGTCACGGGGCGCGCTCGAGCAGGTGGACGCGGCGGCAGTTGAAGACGTGTTGCGGTTTGCGGCCGCGGCGGCGGCGCTGACTTGCACCAAGGCGGGGGCCGACCCGCCGCGGCGGAGCGAGATCGAACAGGTGCTTCGGCCGGGCGTAGGGCATGCGGCCCATTGACGTCGCGACCGCGGAAACGCTGGCGTTCGTGCGGCAGGTCTTTCCCTTACTACCTTTTCGCGCGCTCGAGGTGGGCTGCGGTCCGGGGGACCTGGCCACGCGTCTCTTGGCGGACGGCGTTGACCTGACCGCGCTCGACGCGTCGGCGGAGGCGGTGCGGCTGGCCCGGGCCGCCGGCGTGCCGGCGGTGCACGCGGACTTCTTCGCGTATCGCGACGAGCCGTACGACGTGCTCCTGTTCACGCGGTCCCTGCATCACATGGGGTCGCTGCCGGACGCGATGGCGACCGCACTGAGGTTGCTCCGGCCGGGCGGATGGCTGATCGTCGACGAATTTGCGCGCGAGCGGGCGGACCGGCGGACCGCGGCGTGGTTCTACGACACGCGCGCGCTGCTATCCGCCGCCGGGGTGTTGTCCGCGTCCGGCGGCGACCACGGGACGGCGCAGGACCCACCAGACGTCGATGCCTCCGCGCGCGACCCGCTCGAGCGGTGGCGCGCCGAGCATGGGGGCGATCCCGGTCACCCGCGCCACGACGCCCGGGCGATGCGGGCCGAAATCGCGCGCCGGTTCGAGATCGTCGAGGCCCAGGACGTGCCCTATCTGTATCGGGCGCTCATCCGGGTGATCGAGCAGACCGCGCGCGGATACGACGTCGCGTGCCGCCTCTTGGAGATGGAGCAGCGAAGCATCGCCGCCGGGTGGCTCGTCCCCACGGGCGTCAGGTGGGCCGCCAGGCTTACGACGCGCTCGGGCTGATCTGCGCTCCGTCCACGGCGATGTTGGCGCCGTTGATCCAGCGCGCGCGTTCCGAGAGGACGAACGTCACGACGTCGGCGACCTCCTCCGCGGTGCCGAGTCGCTGCCATGGAAAGTCCCGCGTGACGAAGGCCTCGTACCGAGCGCTCTGCTGCAGCCGGAACCGGTCCCAGCCGCCGCCGGGGAACAGGATGGATCCGGGGCTCACCGTGTTGATGCGGATGCGCCTCGGCGCGAGGTCGCGCGCCAGGGCGCCGGCCATGAAGATCTCGGCGGCTTTGGCGGCGCCGTACTGCGCCCGCGGCCCGGGCTTCCAGCCGGAGATCGACGAGATGATGACGATGCTGCATGCATTCGGCGCCCGCATGTGCGGCACCGCCGCCCGAATCGCCCGCACGGCATGCCCCACGTTGAGGTCGAACGTGCGCGTCCAGTCCTCGGGGGTGGACTCCAGCGACGCTTGCCCGACCGTGCCGCCGACGTTGGCGACGAGATGGTGAATCTCGCCGAACTCTGCGGCGGTGGCGTCGATCACGCGCTCGAGCGCGCCCGGCACCGTCACGTCCGCGATGCCGCCGAGCACACGCGCGCCCGCCGCGCGGAACTCGGCGACCGTCTCGTCCACCTCGCGCGGGTCCCTGGCGCAGAAGCCGATGTGACAGCCCTCGGAGGCCAAGGCGCGGCAAGTCGCCTTGCCGATCCCCCGAGTGCCTCCGGTGACGAGCGCGACGTGGCCGGCCAATCCGAGATCCAACGTGATCCCCCTTCCGAGTGACGGTCTGTGACATGCCGGCGGGCTCGTGATCCCGCTCCGCCGGTTGCCGTGGGCTTGCGCGCCGCGTCTTGGGCGAGGCGGAAGTCATCGTGTCCTGCTCGTTGCCGAGCGGGCCGCGATGAGTGATGTCGGCGCGTCTGTTCGGTTCGCCGACGCGGACGGAGGGTTCCTTCCGCACGACCACGGCGCTCGACGGCCTCCCCTCGCGGGGTCACCGCTCGGCGCACGCCGAGCCGGCAGCGATGCGCTCTCCGGCCGTGCCGGGGCGTGCGACGGTGAGTCGCGCGGCGTTCCAAGACAAGCCGGATGCAAGTTTGAGGCGATGACCCACGCCTCGCGTCGACTGACCGCCGGCACCGGCGCGCGCGGGACACGTCTTGCGAAGGCTCGCCGGAATCCCGGGGAAAGTTACGCGAGCATAGGCGAATGCTCAAAAGAGGGTTCCGTTACGTCGTGCGAGCGAACACACAACGGTGATTGACAGTCGTCACCGCATCCGACCATAATCGTGACACAACTGAATAGCCAGCACTGCCTCCGAACGGGCAAACCCGAAGCAATTCGGGGACGCAAAGCCACGGGACCCTCTGGGTCAGCCGGGTTGCCGAAGAGGACTCTACGGTGCGGTTCGTTGCGGCACAGAGTCCTTTCAGGGGCGCTGTGCCGTTGTATTTCTACGGTGCGTTGCTTCCTGTTTGGACGCCTGATGTCGCTGTTCCCCTCACTGGGTTTCGGTCGGCGGTGCCGAGGCTACGAGTCAGCTCGTAGTCCATTTGGCCGTGCGTGGGATCGCAATCACGCGGCGTGGGAGGCGCCCCAGCGTGCGATCCGATGTTTCGCATGCGCAAGTGGCGCTGCGTCCTGGCTCGGGTTGTGGCCTGCCGATCGGCCGATGGTTGGCATGCAGTTCGCCATGTAGCGAGCGGAACGCCAGACCATTCAGAGAGGGGCGACAACAGATGCGAGGTACGAGCGGCAAGCGCAATTCCTTGCTGTACATCATGGTTGTTGCAATGCTCGCAATGACGGTCCCCGTATGGTACATCGGACTCTCCCCGATCGCCGCGCACGCCGCATCCGGCGTCGGCGGCACAGGTGGCGCCGGCGGTGGCTCCGGGAACAATAACGGGCTGCCCGGCAACACAGGAACCGCGGGCGGGAGCGGTGGCGGGGCCGGCGGCGCGGGCGGCGCTGCAGGTGCGACCAGCGGTAACGGTGGCGCCGGTGGCGGTGGCGGTGCAGGCGGTAACCTGAACACGGACACTTCCGGTAACGGCGGCAACGGCGGCGCGGGCGGCAGCGGCAGCAACAACAACGCTGACGGCGGCGATGGTGGCACCGGCGGCGCCAACGCCGGCGGCGGAGCTGGCGGAACTGGCGGGGCTGGTGGAGCGACCAACGGGAACGGCGGCGCGGGCGGTGCGGGCGGCGCAGGCGGTAACAGTGACATCACCAATTCCGGCAACGGCGGCGCGGGTGGCGCCGGCGGTAGTGCGACGAACAACGGCGGCGGGACCAGCAGCAACGGGAACGGCGGCACCGGCGGTACAGGTTCGGCGGGTCCGGGTGGCTTCGACGGTGGGACCGGCGGCGCAGGCGGCAACACGAACGGCAACGGTGGTGCGGGTGGTGCGGGCGGCGCAGGCGGCAGCAACACCGACTTCAACGGCTCGGGCAACGGCGGCGTGGGTGGCGACGGCGGCGCGGGCGGTCTCAGCAACGGTGTCGGCGGCGCGGGTGGCGACGGCGGCGCTACGGCAACGGGCGGTACCGGCGGCGCTGGCGGTAACGGTAACGGCGGTGGCGGGATCGGCGGTGCTGGCGGCGCGGGTGGCAGCAACCTTGACCTGACTGGCTCGGGCAACGGTGGCGCGGGTGGTGCTGGCGGCGCTGGCGGTAACGGTAACGGCGGCGGCGGCGCGGGCGCAGCAAACGGTGCTGGCGTCGGCGGCGCGGGTGGCAACAACAACGGTGTCGGCGGTAACGGCGGCACTGGTGGCGACGGCGGCAACAACGTCAACAATGCGGGCTCCGGTAACGGCGGCGCGGCTGGCGCGGGCGGCGCGGGTGGTAACAACAACGGTGTGGGCGGAGACGGCGTGGGCGCTTTGAACGGCGGCGCCGGCGGCAACGGCAACGGCGTCGGTGGCAACGGCGGCAACGGCGGTCTCGGCGGGGACAGCAACAACAACGCCTCGGGCAACGGCGGTGCCGGTGGTGCCGGTGGCGCGGGCGGTAACGGGAACGGCGCCGGTAACAACGGCGGCGGCAACGGCGGCGACAATAACGGCAACGGCGGTGCGGGTGGCAACGGCGGCGGCGGTGGGACCGGTAACTCGAACGGCTCCGGCAACGGCGGCGCGGGCGGCGCGGGCGGCGGCGGCGGCAACACCAACGGCGGTGGCGGGACGAACGGCAACGGCAGCGGCGGCGCGGGCGGCAACGGTGGCGCGGGCGGCAACAACAACGGCAACGGCTCCGGTAACGGTGGTGCGGGCGGCGCGGGCGGTCACGGCGGGAACGGCAACAACTAAACCGGCGGATGGATCGGTGAATCGATAGACGCACGATGAGTGGGGCGCTGAGGGTTCGACCTCGGCGCCCCACCCGTCACACGAGATTGGCGGTTGAGCACGAGGGACGCGTTGTGCTCGGCGCGCCGAAGGGAGCTGAAGTATGAGGGACCAGATTCGCCGGCGTAAGGTTTTCATGCTCGCTGTCACCGCGGCGCTCGCGTTGACGGTGCCGATATGGTACGGCATGGGTGCAACGCCCGCGCTGGCTGCGTTGCTGGGTAACGCCGGGAGCGGTGGCGATGGTGGCGACGGAGGAAGCAACAACACAGGTGTTGGGGTAGGCGCTGGCGGTGCTGGAGGCGGGGCCGGTAACGGCGGCAGCTTCCAGGGCGGCAACGGCGGCGACGGCGGTGACGGCGGTGGCGGTGGGAGCTTCAACAGCGCGAACGGTTCCGGCGGTCCCGGGGGCACAGGCGGCAACGCGGGGAACGGCGGCGGCGTGGGCGTCGGCGGCAACGGTGGCAATGCCGGCAACGGCGGGAACGGCGGGAACGGCGCGGTCGGGAACAGCGGCGGGAACGGCGGCGCGGGCGGCAGCGGTGGTGCGGGCGGTCTAGGCACCGCAGGCGGCGGTGCCGGCGGCGCAGGCGGTGCCGGCGGTGCCGGCGGCGCAGGCGGCAACGGCGGCACGTTGGGTAACGGCGGCACGGGCGGCGTGGGCGGTGGCGGTGGTGCCGGGACAAACGCCAGTGGAGCCTCGAACGGCCTGAACGGGCAAAACGGTCTGAACGGCGCAAACGCGCCAAACAATGATCCGCAAGCGGCGCGCGGCGGCGACGGCTCCGGAGGAGCGGCAGGCAACGGCGGTCACGGCGGCAGCCTGAACAACAACTCCTCCGGCAACGGCGGCGCTGGCGGTGGTGGCGGTGCCGGCGGCAGCTTCAACAGCGGAGGCGGCGGCACAGGCTCCGGCGGCGTCGGCGGGAACGGCGGCGACGGAGGCAACAGCAACGACACCGGTTCCGGGAACGGCGGGAATGGCGGCACCGGCGGTAACGGCGCCGACAACAACACGGGTGCCGGTTCGGGGTTTGGCGGCAACGGCGGCCAGGGCGGGAACGGCGGCAACAACAACACCGGTTCGTCCGGTAACGGTGGTACCGGTGGAAACGGCGGCGCCGGCGATGCCTCGAACAGCGGCGCCGGCGCGGGTGACGGCGGCAACGGCGGTCAAGGTGGCAACGGTGGCAACGGCAACGGCACCAGTTCCGGGAACGGCGGCAGCGCCGGAGACGGCGGGGTCGGCGGCGCTGCTAACAGCGGCGCGAACGCGGGTGATGGCGGCAACGGCGGTCAAGGCGGAAACGGCGGCAACAATAGCTCCGGCGGGTCCAGCGGCGGTGGTAACGGCGCAGCCGGCGGCGAAGGCGGGGATCTGAACAGCGGCGCGGGCGCCGGTCAGGGTGGGAACGGTGGCGCGGGTGGCGATGGCGGCAACAACAACTCCGGGGCCTCAGGAATCGGCGGGGACGCCGGGATCGGCGGCGCCGGCGGTGACATCAACAGCGGCGCGGGCGCGGGTAGCGCTGGCAACGGCGGCCAGGGCGGTAACGGCGGGAACGACAACGCCGGAGGTTCTGGCAACGGCGGTATCGGCGCGGCCGGCGGCGACGGCGGGAGCCTTAACGGCGGTACGAATGCCGGCAACGGCGGTAACGGCGGTCAGGGCGGCAACGGTGGCGACGGCAACGTGAGCGGGTCCGGTACCGGCGGCGACGGTGGTGCCGGCGGCACGGGCGGCAGTTTGAACAGCGGTCTCGATTCGGGCGACGGTGGCGCGGGCGGCCAGGGCGGCAACGGCGGAAACGCCAACAATACCGCAAGCGGTCTTGGCGGCAACGGCGGCGCCGGTGGTGGCGGCGGCAGCAGCAACACAGGCGTCAACGCCGGTAACGGTGGTGCGGGCGGCCAGGGCGGTAACGGTGGCGGTGTCGCGCTCGGCGGCGGCATCGGGGCCAACAGCGGCGGCGGCGGTGACGGTGGCAACGGCGGTAACGGCGGCGGCGGCGGGAACAGCAACGGAGACAACTCCGGCAACGGCGGCGGCGGCGGCCAGGGCGGGAACGGCGGGAGCGGGAACAGCGGCGCTGGCAGCGGCGGCGGTGGAAACGCCGGGAACGGCGGCCAAGGCGGGAACGGCAACAGCGGAGGCTCCGGCAACGGCGGTCACGGCGGTCAAGGCGGCAACGGCGGCAACGCCAACAGTGGTGCCGGGAACGGCGCAGGCGGCTCGGGCGGCAACGGCGGCACGGGCGGGAACAGCAACGGCGGCGGGTCCGGTAACGGCGGCGGTGGCGGTCAGGGCGGGAACGGAGGCAACGGCAACCACTAGCCGTTCTGTCTCGGCGATCTGAACACGCACGTCGCGGGAGGCGGAGGTCTCACGGCAGCGGCCGGTGAGAGGCTTCGCCTCCCGCTCAATTGAGAGGAGCCCGGCGCGGTCCTGGCCGCGTCTCGAGTCGGTCGCGACGGCGTCCTCGCGCCTGCGGATCGGAGGAGTGGCAAGGCCGGTCGCCGAACGTCGGTCGACGGACGGTGGTCGAGGCCGTAGTCCTCCGGGACGGGGGTGTGCCTGATGCGAGCGCCTTCGTACGTGCACGGCGCGAGTGCGACGCCGCTGTTGGCCGAGACGATCGGCGCGAACCTGCGGCGTACTGCGGAACGCGTCCCGGATCGCGAGGCGCTCGTCGTTCGTCACCAAGGGTACCGGGCTACGTACCGGCAATTCTGGGAGGAGACCGGCCGGGCCGCGCGCGGCCTCCTGGCGCGGCGCGTGGGCAAAGGCGACCGCGTTGGAATCTGGGCGCCGAACCGGTTCGAGTGGGCCGTACTCCAGTACGCGACGGCGCGGATCGGCGCGATCCTTGTGACGATCAACCCCGGCTACAAGACGACCGAGCTCGAGTACGCCCTCAGGCAGTCCGGCGTCGGTTTTCTCGCGCTCTCCCGCGGCTTCCGCCAGACGAACTATGTCGCCATGCTCGACGAGGTGCGCGGGCGCTGCCCGCGGCTCCGGGAGAGTCTCGTCCTCGAAGACGGATGGAAGGCGCTGCTGAACGATGCGAACCAGATCCCCGGTGCCGAGCTCGAGCGCTTGGAGGCGACGCTGCAGTTCGACGACCCGATCAACATTCAATACACGTCCGGCACGACCGGGTTTCCCAAGGGGGCGACCCTCTCGCACCACAACATCCTCAACAACGGCTTCTTCATCGGCGAGGCCCTGCGGTACACCGAACGGGACCGCGTCTGCATTCCGGTGCCGTTCTACCACTGTTTCGGCATGGTGCTCGGGAACCTGGCGTGCACGACTCACGGGGCGTGCATGGTCGTTCCGGCGGAGGCGTTTGATCCGCTCGCGGTCCTCGAGACCGTGCAGGCGGAGCGCTGCACATCGCTGTACGGCGTTCCCACGATGTTCATCGCGGAGTTGGAGCACCCGCAGTTCGCGGAGTTCGACACTTCCAGCCTCCGCACCGGCATCATGGCCGGGTCGCCGTGCCCGGTCGAGGTCATGAAGAAGGTGCAGTCGCAGATGGGCATGACCGAGGTCACGATCTGCTACGGGATGACGGAGACCTCGCCCGTGTCCACCCAGAGCGGCCTCGACGACCCGCTCGCCAAGCGCGTGTCCACGGTCGGGCGCGTACATCCACACGTCGAGGTCAAGATCGTCGATCCGGCGACCGGCATGGTTGTGCCGCGCGGCACCCCCGGAGAACTATGCGCGCGGGGGTATCTCGTGATGCTCGGATACTGGGACGACGAGAAGGCCACGCACGCCGCCATCGATGCGGCGCGCTGGATGCACACCGGTGATCTCGCGACGATGGACGACGAGGGATACGTGAACATCGTCGGGCGCATCAAGGACATGATCATCCGGGGTGGCGAGAACATCTACCCTCGCGAGATCGAGGAGTTTCTCTACACGCACCCTGCGGTGGCCGACGTTCAGGTGATCGGCGTCCCCAGCGTTCGCTACGGCGAGGACGTCATGGCGTGGGTCAAGCTGCGCCCCGGTGTCGAGGCGAGCGAAGAAGAGCTCATCGCGTTTTGCCTGGGGAAGATCGCGACCTTCAAGATTCCGCACTACTGGAAGTTCGTCGAGGGCTTCCCGATGACGGTCACCGGCAAGATCCAGAAGTTTCGCATGCGTGAGCTCGCGATCGCCGAATTGGGACTGGAGCAGGCGGCCGGCGTCCGCACCGCATAGGCGCCGTCAACCCCGCTAACCTGTCTCACACGGCGGACCGAGTCATCATCACGTTCGGCAAGACTGCCGGTATCGCGAGGCGATGACAAACAAGCAGTTGAGTAGTGGCGGCGGGAGTGGGGAGACTCCGGCGTCAGCGAAGTAGCCTCAGAGCCCACCCGGGCGATATACTGACGGCTCCGCGCCGCCACACTAGTGTATTTTCCCTCTTCTGGCCGTTCGTAGTCAATCCCGGTTAATGTGCTCTTACTTGAGCACGGTGAAACTCGAGGGGAATGTCTCACGGCGGTAGTTCGCAGAACGGCGATGGGGGAGAAGGAGAGAAGGCAAGAAGGCGATTACCCGTTGTCACTTAGCGACGGCATGCGCGATGAGGCGAGAATGACAGGTTTGGGTTCTTCTTGTGGATGCCTGGTGAACTGCTCGTCGCTCCAGCGTTGCTTGGTGTGGGGTCCGAGATGCTGAACGTCCTCCACGGCTGCGCGCTCTGGAAGCACGGGGCACCTTTTGCCGCTGCGTACATCGACATGACCCGCTTGCCTCAACCGACTACCCCTCGTCAAGGGACGATATCCTCGCGCGGCGCACTAACGGTACGAGTGGGCTATCGCGTCATCACGAAGCTGTGTATCTTGTCCCCGGCTACGAACACTCCCACAATCTGCCCGGCGTCGTTGATCCCGAGGGGATCCGCGCTGATCACACCCGCACCCGGGTTGTCAAAGTTGGTGAAGGCGCCGGTTGCGGTGCGAAGGAACCCGTGGTCCTTGGCGCCAGCGCGACTGAAAAATCCCACAACCTGTCCGGCATCATTGATGGCGTTGGCGCAAGCGACGGACGCCCCGTGGGGATCGACAGTGGTGAAGGTGCCGTCCACCGTGCGGAGGAAGCTGTGCCCGTCGTAGTTTGCGTTCGCGAAGGTTCCCACGATCTGCCCGGCACCGTTGATACCATTGGCGTAGGTTTCGTTCGCCTCCGGGACATTGATGGTGGTGAAGACGCCCGTTGCGGTACGGAGGAATCCGTGGCCGTAATGCTCCTTGTCCTGGAATACGCCCACGATCTGCCCGGACCGGTTGATGGCGCTGGCGGAGGTCGCCGTTGCTCCAGGGACATCGATCGCCGTGACGACGCCGTCACGGGTGCGCAGAAAGCCATGTCTCTCGTTGTTTGGGTCGTCGAAGGTCCCGACGATCTGCCCAGCATCATTGATCCCGTGAGGGTACGTGCTGATCCCCCCTGGGACATCGATCGTGGTGAACGTGCCGTCGGGGGTGCGTAGGAAGCCGTGGCTCCTCTTTTCCGCGTCCCTGAAGAACGCCCCCACGGTCTCCCCGGCGTTGTTGATGCTCCAGACCCAGGTGTCGGTTGCCCCCGGGGCATCGATGGTGGTGAATGCAATAGGATCTGCTGCGGGGCTAGGAACCGTGATACCCATCAGCACGCTAGCGAGCAACGTCGGGACAAGCATCCTGGATAGTCGCATTCCGTCTCCTCTCGCTAGAACGGGGCCTTAATCGTCGCGCGCGGGACTCGATGGTTGTGAAGGCAGTACTTGCGGTGCGGAGCCCGCCGTTGGTACGCAGCCGTGCGTGGCAGTCTGCTCATGGAACGGCATCCCCCTCGCTCGGGCGACGAGCGGCATCCCGGCGAGCCTCTAGCAACGCCGCTTGGCCCCCGCCGCCGAACGTTCACCTCATCGGCGATGTGCGCTCGATGTATCGCCACGGTTGGGGACTGATTCTGAGCGTCGTGCCGATCCCCTGTTAGTTGCTGGGAGGGGGAATACAGGCCGGTGGGTTCGTTTCGCAAAAACTCGTTCCGAAACGTCGGTACGCGCGGAACCTTCGGGGCGGCGCAAACCCGTTACTCGGTACCAGCGTTTGTAACGGTTCCGCTAGCATTCAACGCACTCTCTCCCCCCCTCGCCTCGTGACGCAGCCGGTAGTTGGTGTCTGTCCGGAAACGCCGTTGCCACGTCCCGAAGACAATGTGCGCCACCTCGCTGCCTCAGGTGAACGCGGTTCCGTCCGCGCCTCGTCGCTGCCCCACGAATTTCCGCCGGCAGATCAACAATGATGTCCCCTAACACTAGCCCCCGGGTATTTGCGAGATACGGGGCACCTTCGTTGCGAGCGTTACGTACAGTTCCTTCCACATGATCTGGCCGGACCGGTGCCCATTGAGGTTGTCACAGGATCCACATGGAGGGACATGATGCCACACTTCGATCGCGAACCGAAACCATTGATGCCCGGGCACGAGTACGATTGCGGGCGGGTATATCCGCAGTGGCCACAACCGCCGTATCTCGTGTTCGTTGAGCGGTCGACGGACGAGGGTCATCGGGTGGTCCGGCACGGGACGGATGGCAGTCGCGTCGTCCTCCAGGCCCGGTTTGCGACACTTGCGGAGGCAAACGCGTTCGGCAACGGGCATGTGCACGCCATGGCCAACATCGTGACTGCTCGATGAGTGGCGAATGAGGCGGGATCTCGCCAGGGGTTGGGCAAGCCTGCTTAGCGTCGAATCCGATGACGACCGGTCAAGACGGGGAATGGGCGAACGCCGAGGTGGAGGAGTATCGCCGCAGCAAGAGCCTGATCCAGAGCATGATGTCGGGCTGCATCCAAGATGGCCTGACCGAATCGGCGTGTTGGAAACCGAGCCCCTGGCTAGGGACCGTTCGGGCCGGGATTATGCAGTGTGTAGGAGACGAGTTGTTCCATTCGGCCCGCCAACCTACCCCAGTAGTTCTCCGATGCCCACGACTCTTTCACGAACGATTTGACTGTCGGGGCGTACCAAAACGAGAAGTTCCCGCAGGGTCGCGCCGCAATCGCGGCGCACTGCTTACCGTCGACATGATAGGCGTCAAAGGTGCCCGCAGGCACCGCGACAGACTCCCACGACTTTACCAGCCACGTCGTATGCCACTTGATTGTACTGGTCTCGTCGTTCGCTTGCTCTGTCTGATCCGCACCCCATGATCGTCCCGATGCCAGTGGCCAATCTATCTGGATGAAGTACCCTTTATCGGTGGACAGGTTCGGATGGACAAGGAGCGTACCGGTTGGGGTGTTACCAAGGCGCGCTCGCACGGTGTAGCCGCTGTTGCCCGCGCCCAGCACCGTATAGACAATTTGCGCCCCGCTCGGAGTTTGATAGGTCCACGTATCACCAATCATCCACGTCGGGGCTTGAAGCGTTGGTGCATCCGCGGCTTGCGCGTTCACACATAGAATCAACAGCGCGCCCACGAGCAGCCATCTTGCGCTCAGCACGAAGTTAATGCCCGCCGCGAAACTGATGGCCGCCTTACGCATGTCAGGCCCTCCCTTTTCCACAGCCAGATGATGCCCGCCGGCGACGGTTCGTAGACGCGAGGAAAGATCGCTCGGGTGGCGCGTGGAGGATATTCGCCCCGTGCCGGTACTGGGTAGAGGAACCCGGCGATCGTCGCGACCAATCGTTTCCGGTCGGGACCGCGGGTCAGCAGGACTGCCGTTTGTGGTTTTTCAGGGCAGACGGGTTCACCCTCCAGTAGTAGTACCCGGTTGTGGCCTTCCGGCGGACCAGACGGGCGCAGCCAGTGTGTTCCGCCGACCGAAGGGCGTCTCAAGTCACGGGAGTGGCGCATGATCCCGACGATGTCCTGGCCTTGGTTCTTCGGGGCGTGAATGCAGCAACGGCAACAAGAACGGCGCTCGTCTGGGCGCGGCGGGATCCCGGGAAAGGAGCATTGCGCGATGCCATTCGGGATAGCGCAGAACGAGATCGATGCGGCCGTACTGGGATGGTTCGTGCTTGTTACGTTTGTCTGCGGACTCGTCGTCGCTGTTTGGCTCATCGTGGAGTTGGCGAGGCGGATCCCGGGTGGGGTCGAGGGAAGACCCGGCGGACCCGACAGATTCCCCGACTGGCGCACCGACAGGCAGAAGACCGGCTGCTGATCCTCGGAGCGCTGCTCAACGCCATGCACGACACAGAGGTCTACCGGGACCTGGGCTATGAGAGCTTCACCGAGTATGTGGCGCAACCCGAGCTCGGAATGCGCAAGTCCTGGGCCTATGCCGTCACCCTGGCGGCGGAACTCGTGCAGGCGACGAGTCTCGACCGGCGAGACATCTCTGGCGAGGAGGTCACCAAGCTGGCGATGGTGAGCCGCCAGGCCCTGAGAGCCCTCGAGGTGGGCGATCGACATGCGGCGGTCGCTCTGGTCGAGGAGGCGAAGGTCTTGAGCCGCAGCGACCTTCGTGCCCCGCATGAGGATGGCGAGCGCGACGGCGAGTTGGAAGAAGAGGCCAGGGCGATTCAGAAGCTGCTTGTTGAGACCGTGCTGGGAAGAAAGATCGAGGCGATCAAGTACGACGGCTATACGTTCATGCTCTTGACCCATGGCGCGGTCTGGGGCCTGCAGCAGCAGGTGCGAGTGTGCGCACCCGCCGGCCTGCGACTGTCCGTGAAGCTGGGCAGTGTCTCGCACGGTTGGACGGAGCGCACATGCGCAACGCGCATCTACACTAGCGCAAGACCCCTCACAAGAAGACTCTTCGCCGCTGCATTCTCTGCGGTCGCGAAGGCGGGTTGGAGCGACACCATGTCAAGCCCCGCGGTCGTCGTGGGGCCAGCCACGCTTGGAACCTCGTGGTCCTGTGCCGGCGGTGCCATCGGTGGGTGACCGATCATCCGGAGAGTGCACACGAGATAGGGCTGATGCGCCACTCGTGGGAGCGAGAATGACCACGGCCAAATGAGCGGGCGCTAAGAATCCCCAATCATGGTCTCAGTGTCCGCTAGGTTCAAGGTTTGCACGCCGTCGTGAAATGTCTGAGCTAGCCCAGAACCCCCATAAGGAGACGCGGCCCCGAGCCACGCCAGCACGCGCGGAGGTTGCACTGGCGCCAATAGTCGGCACCCGTCGGAATAGATCGCTCGTCTACAACTGCATATGTACATATGATGGAGTCACTATCCTCGCTTCGCGCTGTACAAGACCGTGGTTACAGGGTTTGCGTTGCCCCCGAAGCCACACCTGCCGGCCGCAAAAAATCGGGTTGGCCACGAGTGCAAAGTGAGTGCAGGCCCCGATGCACTCGCTTCGAAGGATCAGCTGACTTGTTGGTGGACCAGCCCGCAACTCGTGCCGCATCAGGCATTGCCGAGCAGGTCGTCCCACATCGAGGGAATGAGGTGCGTGGCAAGAGGGCAGGTTCAAGGCCGGCACCGCCCACCAAACGCGTATACATAAGGGCTTCCATACGATGTAACCTACAATCGCAAAGCCCGGGGATCAGGCGCATACCGAGGCCGCCGCCTCAGTCTCCAACAAATAGTTGGGTGTTGCGGGGCTCGCGACGACGAGAGAAGTGTTGGGCCGGGAGTACGGGCT
>DATGJN010000061.1 GCA_035295165.1 bacterium | reverse complement strand
CTTCCGAGGGAGCGGGTCTCATGCTGGCGGTCGAACCGCAAGCGAGCTAGGCCCTCCTCGGAACGGCACCAGAGGCACTCCCTTCATCCGCACATGACCGCGCTCTTTCCTCTTCTCTCCTGGAGGGTACACTAGTGAGCGAGCGCCGGTACGCAGTCTTGATCGCCGGCAGCCAGTTCCCCGACGAGCCAAAGCTGCAGCCGCTGCGATGCCCCGAGAACGACGTCGACGGGTTGCACGAGGTGCTGAGCTCGAAGACGTACGGGGATTTCACCGACGCGTTGGTGCTGAAGAACGTCCCCCACTACGAGGCGCTTCTGAAGATCAACCAGGTGCTCAAGCGGGCCGAGAAAGAGGACTTCGTCCTGATCTACTACTCGGGCCACGGGAAGCTTGACATGGCCGGCCGGCTCCACCTCGCGACGTTCAACACGACCGTCGAGGCGCTCGAGGCCACTTCGATTCCGGTCGAGAGCATCCGTAACTACGTTGACGTCTCGCCCTGCAGCAAAGTGGCCCTCATGCTCGATTGCTGCTTCAGCGGTGCGGTGGGCGCGGCTTTCGCCCGAGGAAACCTCGACGATCAACTGCGGCTGGCCTCCGGAGGACGGGGAACGTACCTCATGACGGCTTCCACCGGCATCCAGGTCGCCTTGGAGAAGGAACAGGATCGCTACGGGGTCTTTACCAAGCACGTCATCGAGGGGATTCGCGGCGGCGGCGCAGATCTCGACGGCGACGGGTGCGTCACCATGGACGAGCTCTACCGGTACGTCCACGGTCACGTTCTCGACGAGGGGTTCCAAGAGCCGATGAAATGGGACTTGAACGTCCGTGGCGCGCTCGTCGTCGCCCGCACGGGACGGTCCCCGCGAGAGGAGCGTCGCCGGGCACTTCGCGATCGCCTGCTGGAACTTGCGCAGGAGGGCACCCTTCCGAACCGGATCCTGTCCAAGGCCCTGGCCGTACTCGCGCAGCCCGCATCGGATACGCCGGAGGCACGCCGCTACAACGCCCTGTTGGATCGACTGCTGGAAAGAGGCCTGAAGGTCGGAGATTTCATCGAGGAGTGGTATGAGGTCGGGGCGACCCCGGCGTCGGAGCCGGCCGATTCTGCGGATCGGATCGTGGCCGTCTCCCGCTCCCGGCCGACCGAGACGCATGGGCCCCGTCGGGACATCCGGGTCGAAGTGATCCAAGGCATCCGGCGGGCCGGCGATTTTCTCAAACGGCTCGACCTGCCTCGGGTCATCCGCAATCGGGGCGCTCTCGGACTCGACCGCATTGAAGGGACGGCGCGGGGATCTCAGCTGCTCTCCACGTCGATGGCGGTCCAGCTCAGTCTCGCATGGATCCTGCCGGTGCTTATGGGGGGACATTTCGGCGAGGCCTTCGCCTGGACGCTCGTTGCCGCCGGCACGCTCAGCGGGATCGTCTTTGGAGAACTCTGCCGGCGCCGGGCGGCCTGGCCCGGCGTCGCGGGGGGGTGGCTCGCTAACCAGGGAGTCGTGCTCCTCGCGTTGATCTACATCGACGCCCACATGGTACCTATCAGCTACCAGAACCTTCGTGCGGCGTTCTTCATCACTGCCGCGTTCGCGACAGGTCTCGATCGGTGGGCGCTGTTGCGCGTGTCGGAGGCGGGCAAGCGAGCGAATCGGATCTCGTAGGAAGGCCCTTCACACACGGGCCACCGCCGCGGGGTGATCACGCCTTCCGTCGATCCGGCGACACTGTCCGCGGGCGATCGCCGACGACCCGAGCGAGGGCTCGGGGAGACGTGCAGTGTTCAAGCGCGGCTTCGTGCTTCCCCCCGTGACACGCTCGCGCGCGATCCGAACCGTCTCGTCGCGTCGGTCAGTGCTCCCCGCCGGTTCCGTTGCCGTCACCCGGGACCGCGACGAGCGCGGCGCCGGTCGGTGCGCCGGCCGCTTGCGTCAGTTGACGCCACCGGAACACGGCGGCCGCTGAACACACGCCGATGGCGCCGGCGATTGCGAGTTCGGCCGGGGCGCCCCAGATCTGCGCGACGGCGCCGGTAAACAGCGCACCGACCGGGGTCATGCCGCCCATGACGAGCGCGTACATGGACATCACGCGGCCGCGCATGTGGTCGGGCGCTGCGATCTGGAGCGTGGTGTTGGCCGCGGCCGTGAACGCGACCATGCTCGCGCCGGCGGCCGCGAGCACCGCGGCGGCAAGGCCGAACTGACGGGCGCCGGCGAGGAGCAGATCCATGGCGCCGAGGAGGGCGGCGCCGCCGTACATCATCGTCGGGTGCGGCCCGAGGTGGCTCATCGACGCGATGAACAGCGCACCGAGCAACGCACCCGCCCCTTGGGCCGACATCAGGAGGCCGAAGCCGCCGGCGTTCTGGTGCAGCACGTTCTTGGCCAGGACGGGCACGATGATGTTGAAGTTCATCACGAAGACGCTCTGCAGGCAGACGAGCGCGATCGTCTGGATCGCCACCGGGGTCCGGATGAGATAGACGAGTCCCTCGCGCAGGTGGGCGAGGACTCCCGTCTCGATCTCCACGGTCTGCAGCGGGCGGACACGCATCATGGCGAATGCGGCGATCACCGGGACGAAGCTCACGGCGTTCGCCAGGAACGTGTAGGCCATCCCCACGGACGCGATCGCGAGGCCGGCGACCGCCGGGCCAAACAGCCGGGCGGTGTTGAAGATCGTTGAATTGAGCGCGATCGCATTCATGGTATCGTCGCCTTCGACCATCTCGAAGATGAACGACTGCCGGGCCGGCGTGTCGAACGCCGACGTCAACCCCAGCGCGCAGGCAAACACCACGATGTGCCAGTAGCGCACCGCGCCGCTCAGCACCAGCAGCCCGAGGGCCAGCGCCTGCATCATCTGCGCCGTCTGCGTGACGATGAGGAGCTTGCGCTTGCTGACGCGGTCGGCGACGACCCCGCCGATCAGCGATAGCAGGAGCATCGGGAGCCACTGCAGCGCGCCGACGAGACCCAGGAGAAACGGCGAATTCGTCAGCTGGAGCACCAGCCATGCCTGGGCGATGCGCTGCATCCAGGTGCCGACCAGCGAGATGAGCTGCCCAAAGAAGAAGAGCCGGAAGTTTCGGTGGCGCAGGGAGGCAAAGGGGTGGCGCCGTCCGCCGCCGGAGACACCCTCAGGCCCATCGCCGGACCTCAGCGTGACACGTGCCACGCTTCCATAATAGCACCCGCCGTGGTATCGTTGGCGTGGTTTCGGTTGCGATGGAGGCCTGTGTATGTCTGAGACATTGCCGTTGGGCCTGACGTTTGACGACGTGCTGCTCGTGCCGCGCCGCTCCGGGGTGAGCACGCGGCGGCAGGCGGACACCCGGGCGCGGCTCTGCCGCGGGATCGATCTCGCGATTCCGATCGTCAGCGCGAGCATGGACTCGGTCACCGAGAGCCAGATGGCGATCGCGATCGCGCGGGAGGGAGGGATCGGGATCATTCACCGGTTCCTGCCGATCGCCGAGCACGTGGCGGAGGTGCGCCGTGTGAAGCGTGCGGAGAGCGTGGTGCTCGACGCGCCGCACACCGCCGGCCCCGAGTCAACGGTCCGGCAGGCCGCCGCGTACATGGAGGAGCACGGGCCGGCGAGCGTCTTGGTGATCGACCGGGATCGGCGGCTGCTCGGGATCGTTACGGCGCGCGATGTGCTCTTCGAGGACGATCTCGACCACCCGGTCACCACGGTGATGACTCCACGCGAGCGCCTGATTACGGCGCCCATCGGGACGCCGGTGGAGGAGGCGAAGCGGATTCTGCACCGGCATCGCATCGAGAAGCTGCCGCTGGTAGATTCGGAGGGCCGTCTGACCGGCCTGATCACGAGCCGGGACATCCTCAGCCGGCTGAGATATCCGCAGGCCACGAAGGACGGACGCGGCCGGCTCCGCGTCGGCGCGGCGATCGGCGTGCGGGGCGACTTTCTGGAGCGGGCTCAGGCGCTCGTCGAGGCCGAGGTGGACGCGCTGGTGATCGATATCGCGCACGGCCACTCCGACCTGTCGTTCCGCACGGTGGAGGCGGTGCGCGCGCGCTGCGGCAACATCCCGCTGGTCGCGGGAAACGTCGCCACGCCTGAGGGCACCCGTGAGCTGATCGAGTGCGGGGTGGACGGCATCAAAGTCGGGGTCGGTCCGGGCTCGACGTGCACGACGCGCGTTGTCACCGGGGCGGGTGTGCCTCAACTGACCGCGATCCTGAACTGCGCCGAGGCTGCCGCGGCGTCCGGCGTCCCGGTGATCGCCGACGGTGGCATCCGAAGCTCCGGCGATCTCGTCAAGGCGCTCGCCGGTGGCGCGGAGTCCGTCATGCTCGGCAACCTCCTCGCGGGAACGGAGGAGAGTCCGGGTACGTCGGTGACCAGGAACGGCCGCCAGTACAAGGTCTACCGGGGGATGGCGAGCCTGTGGACGTCCGCCGAGCGGCGCGACATGCCGCAGGAGGATGACCTGTTGTCCGAAATCGTCCCAGAGGGAATCGAAGCGCTGGTGCCGTATCGTGGGCGGGTCTCGGCAGTGCTGGCGCAGCTCGTGGGCGGTCTTCGATCGGGGATGAGCTACTGCGGTGCGACGACGCTCGCCGAACTGCACAAGAACGCGCGGTTCATGCGGGTGACCGACGCCGGAGTCCGGGAGAGCATGCCGCACGACGTGGATGCGTTGTCGTAGTCTGCGGATGCGCTAGGCGGGGGCGGCGGCCCCCGGGTCACTTCATCTGCCTCGATGTGACACGCTTGGCCGATGGCTGCATGACTCTCGTCGTGGTCATCGTGCCATAGGGGCGCTCGGAGGCGCGCCTTCACGCTGTTCGCTGTGCCAGCCCTGTCTGTGGAATCACACCCGAGACGGAGGTGAGGGTGGTGATCCGCCAAGCTATTCCCCTTGGTCGCGTGCTGGGCATTCCGCTTGGTCTCGATTACTCGTGGTTCCTGATCTTTGGGCTCATCACATGGTCGCTTGCGGCGGGATATTTCCCAGCGCAGTATCCCGGATGGCCGGTCGGCGTGTACTGGATCACCGGGCTCGCCACCGCCCTGCTCTTCTTCGCTTCGGTAGTCCTGCACGAACTTGGACACGCAGTGATCGCCCGTCGCTTCGGCGTGCCCGTCAAGAGTATCACGCTCTTCGTGTTTGGCGGCCTCGCCCAACTGGGGCAGGAGCCGCCGGGCGCAGCGGCCGAGTTTTGGATCGCCATCGCCGGTCCGGTGGTGAGCGGTGCGTTGGCCGGTGCGTTCACCCTGGCGCGTTCCGCGGCGCCCACGCCCGCGTTGTACGCGCTGACGTCCTATCTCGGCTCGATCAACGGGTTGCTCGCGCTTTTCAACCTGATCCCAGGGTATCCGCTGGACGGTGGGCGGGTGTTGCGGGCCGTGGTGTGGGAAGTCACGCACAGTCTCCGACGCGCCACGCAAATCGTCTCCGGAGTCGGTCGGTTCATCGCGTATCTCTTCATCGCGCTCGGTATTTGGCAGATCATCTCAGGGCGCTTGATCGACGGCCTGTGGATTGCGTTTGTCGGTTGGTTCCTCGAGTCGGCGGCCGCAAGCTCCGGGCGGCAGATCGCGATTCACGACCTCCTGGCTGGTCACTCCGTGCGCGATCTCATGGCGCGGGACTACCCCACCGTGTCGCCCGATCTTCCACTGGAGACCGTGATTCACGACCATATCCTTGCGACGGGGTGGCACACCCTTCCCGTGGTGCAGGATGGACAATTCGTCGGGCTGCTGACCCTGGACGAGATCAAGGCAATACCCCGGGCCGCGTGGGCGACGACGCGGGTGCGAAACGTCATGACCCCGCGCGACCGAGTCCCGACGGTCACGCCGGATGCTGACCTCGCGGTGGCTGTCGACGCCCTGGGCGCAGGCACGGCCGACGTGCTGCCAGTCGTCGACGCCAACTCGTTCGTCGGGGCCGTGAGCCGTTACCGCCTCGTCGCCTTCTTGCAGGCCCAAGCTGTTTTGGGCGCATAGAGCCTCTGAGCGCATGTTGCTGGCGCCGTCCGAGGCGTCATGGCCTGTTCCGGTCGACCTCGTCTGTTGCGGGAGCGACCGGCCTCCCCTCCGCGGTGCCGCAGCGGCGCCGCCCGCCGAGAGGGCTCGGACGCACCGTGCTAGCGCACGTCGATGTGCTTGAACGCGTGTTCGATCATGTCCGCCGCCCCCTCAAGCGCGTGCGTGACCCTGTTGCGATCGCGCACGAGGCGGATCTCCAGCGTGTGATACTCGTCGGTGCCACGCGGCAGCGTGCGTAGCCGCGCGGCGGCCTGCAGCGACGGGATCGGTGGGATCGGCACGGCCCGGTCGTGGTCGAACGGCCCGGTCGATGTGTAGTTGATCGGGATCAACGCCCGGCCCGCGCGCATCAGCGTGTCGTTGATGAGAGAGGCGGCGGCCCGCTGTTTGCGCGTGCCGCGCGCCTGGCCGATCGCGGTGCCGACCCGTTCCGCGGCATCGTGCAGGCGTTCCGCCGCGCCGGTGAGCCTGGTGGCGGCGTCCAGCGGCGCGTCCAGATCGAACGCCTCCCCTGCGGCGTCCTGGATGTGCCCGAGCGTCTCGCGAATCTCCGTGGCGGTGGCGCGGTAGTCGAGCGGCAGGACCGGCGCCGTGCACCAGCGCCACACGACGAGCGCGTAGATCTGGGCGTCGCGCTGAAGGTTGGCGCGATCGATCTTGTCGATCGTGTCGTCGGTGGTGTGCCACCACCAGCCGAGCCCGCCCGACTTCTTCACCCCGCCGTGGAGCGACGCCAGCGCATTGCTCGTCGCGGAGTCCGCGGGGGGCTGCACGGAGACGCCCCCGAACATCGATGGCACGCCGATGCCCCAGAACGACTGATCCCCCATGCGGCTGATGCGGCGGTGCTCGAGGTCCTGGTCGGTGACATCCTTGATCGCGCGGGCGGCGCTCGCCCACGTCTCGGCCATCGTCTCGCCCTCGCTCAGGACCGTCGCGCCCTTCGCGCCGGAGGAATCGACGTTCAGATGGAGGACCGCGTTCCGGTACAGGTCGCGCCAGTGATGATCGGCGTACCACACGGAGCCGGAGTACCGGCCGTGGGAGTGCCCAGACCAGAACGCGAGCCGGAGGCCGCGCCGGAGCCGCCGCTGCCGCTTGCTCATCAAGCGGGCCGTCTCGACCATCACGGCGTTCGCGCTGCCGTTGTCCATCACGCCGTAGTGCCACGAATCGACGTGCCCGCTGAACAGCACATACCGATCGGGTTCGTCCGTCCCCTTGAGGTCCGCCGTGAGGACCGGGGTGGGGCGCCAGCGAGTATCGACCTCGACGTGGAGGCGGGCACGCAACATTCCCTCGCGCGCCCGCGCGCGGAGCACTGCGCCGTCGGACTCGCGCACCGAGACGGCCGCGATCTTGGGCAAGTGGCCGATCGTTTCCGGCGTCGGCGACCCCCACACGGTGGAGATGATCATCTCGTGCAACTCGGGCGGGTTGACGAAGATCGCGCCGACGGCGCCTGCGGCTTCCGCCGACTGCGCCTTGACCGGCATCGCCAGGCCGTCCAAGAGTACGATCTTGCCCTGCACCGACGCCGCCTTGAAGTCGCCGGCCCCGACGTCGACGACCTCCCCTTCGAGTCCCCCGGCCGGCGTCGGCGCCGAGAAGGCATGGGTGATGCACTCGACCTGGCGGGGCAGCGTGCCGACGATTTCGAGCGACGCCTTGCCCGGCCAGGAGATCAGCGCATCGTGTTGATAGCGGTGGACATCGAGTCCCAACTCTCGTAGGGTCGTTTCCAAGTAATCGAACGCCTGCGCTTCCTGCTCGCTGCCGGACATCCGCACCCAGCGCGATACGCCGCGCGTGTACTCCATGAGTTTGGCCGCGGACACCGCTTGCCGGACGGCCTGTTCGGGATCCTTCGGCATGATTTGCCTCCTCGCGGGCACTGCGGATATAGCGGATACAGGAGAGCATTCTCAGGCGGGACGTCGCTTTCCTGGACGGCGCAGCTACGACCCTGCGGGTCCCTCGACGGTCGGGGGCGTGGGGGAGGAGGCCGGTGCCGCGCGCGCACTTAGCATCCGCTCAAGCGTGCCGACAATGCCGTGGCGGAACGCGAGGATGACGCCGACGAAGATCGCGCCCGTCACGACCCCCCACGCGTCGGTCCATGAGGAGATGGCGTCCCGCAGGATCAGCACGAGGCCGGCGCCTACGAGCGGGCCGAGCCGCGTGCCCATTCCGCCGAGCAGTGTCATGATGACGACGGTCCCCGACGTCGACCAGTGCACCGCGTCGAGCGCTACAAAGCTGTGGTTGATCGCCCAGATCCCGCCGGCCACGCCGGCGAGCGCCGTCGACAGTATCGCGGCCATCAGCTTGTACCGCGCCGTGTCGTACCCTAGGCTTTCGGCGCGGGCCTCGTTCTCACGGATCGCGACCAACACGCGCCCGAACGGCGAGCGGACGATTCGCCAGCAGAACACGACACCGAGCGCGACGATCGGGAGGGCGGCGTAGTAGAACGAGGTCGATGAGGCGAGCGACGCGCCGAACAGGCTGCCGTGGGGGATGCCCGTGACCCCGTTCTCGCCGCCCGTCATATCTCGCCAGGCGTTGGCGATGTAGTACACCATCTGCGCGAGCGCGAGCGTGATCATCGCGAAGTAGATCCCGGTCCGCCGGATGCCGAGCGCCATGAGCGGAACGGCGAGGACGCCCGCGGCCGCGCCGCCCGCCAGCACGTTGAGCGGAAACGCCGTGCCCGCGCGCGCGGCGAGAATCCCCGAAACGTAGGCGCCCGCGCCGAAGTAGGCCGCGTGCCCGAACGACAGCAATCCGGTGTGCCCCAGCAGCAGGTCGAACGCCGTCGCGAAGAGCGCCCAAGCGAGGATATCGACGGCCAGCGCAGGGTACACGACGTGCGGCAGCGCCACGCCGATTGCGACGAGAACGAGCCAGCCGGCGAGGCGCGCCAGGATCAAGCGGCGTCCGTCCTTCCGAACAGGCCGGCGGGGCGCAGCAGCAGGACCGCGGCCATGAAGACGAACACGAGGACTTCCGCTGCGGCCGGATAGTACACGGCCGCGAGCGCCTCCAGCAGGCCCACCAGGAACCCGGTCACGATCGCGCCGAGGACCGACCCCATGCCGCCGATCACAACGATCGCGAAGGTCGTAATGATGAGGTCGGCCCCCATGACGGGCGAGACGTTCCGCATCGGCGCGGCGAGAACGCCGGCCAGCCCGGCCAGTGCCACGCCGAACGCAAACACGAGCGGGATCCAGCGGTCCACATCGATCCCGAGCGCCCGGGTCAGGAGCGGTCGTTCGGTCGACGCGCGGATCACCATCCCGGCGCGCGTTCGCTCGATCGCCCACCACGTGCCGAAGCAGACCACGAGCGATGCCGCGAGCACGAAGAGCCGGTACGTCGGGAACAGAAACGGGCCGAGGACCACGACGCCCTGCAGCAGCGCCGGAGGGGAGTACGGCACGCCCTGCATCCCGAAGCGGAGGCGCATCGCGTCTTGGATCGCGAGCGCGAGGCCGAACGTCAGCAGCAGGTTGTAGAGGACGTCGACCTCGTACAACCAGCGGAGCAGGAGCCGCTCCAACAGCAATCCGACCGCCGCGACGGCGAGCGGGGCGATGAGGAGCGCCCACCAGAACGACACCCCGAGCGACGCGGACAGGAGATACGCGGCGAAGGCCCCGAGCATGTAGAGCGCCCCGTGCATGAAATTGACGACCCGGAGCATGCCGAAGATGACGGCCAAGCCGAGGCTCAGCAACGCGTAGAACGCGCCGTTGACCAGCCCGTTGAAGCTCTGCAGCAAAAGGCTCTCGATCATCGCGTTCCCACCGGCCGCGCGGCGGGGAAGGCCTCCTCGTCCGGACGCCCGCCCGCCGCCGCGGCTACCCCTGGGGGAAGAGAACGATCACGCCGGCATCTTGCACGACGTCTGGTTCAGCGGCGCGAACGCGTCGCGCGCCGGGATGCGGCTCACGACCGTCGTGTAGTCCCACGGTTCTTTGACCTCGTTCGGCGCCTTGATCCGGCCGAGCAACGCATCGTGCGTGACAAGGTGGTCCTGCTTGCGTACCTCGCCGTTTCGCACGAAGAAATCGCTGAACCGATAGCCTTCCAGTGCCGCCACCACCCGATCCGCGTCGTCCGTGCCCGCGCGCTGGATCGCGGCGAGGTACTGCCACGTGGCGGAGTAGTTGCCGGCCATGACGAACGTCGGGCGGACTTGCGTGCGGGCGAGGAAGCGGTCGGACCAGTCCCGCGCCTGCTTGTCCATGTTCCAGTCCCAGGGTGCGGTGAACAGCACGCCCTGGAACGCCTCCGGGCCGAGGGCGTGGACGTCGCTCGTGAACAGCAATCCGACCGCCAGGTTGACCCCCTGCTGGCGCAGGTTGTACTGGTTGTACTGTTTGACGAAGTTAACCACGTCCTGGCCGGCGTGCATGGTCGCCATCACGTTGAGCAGCGGGCGCATGGTGCGCGCCTTGATCATGTACGTGGAGAAGTCCCCCTCGCCCGGGAACGGCGACGGATCCGCGAGCAGGACCTTGCCGCCCGCCTTCTGAATCGCCGGGGTGAACGAGTGGATCATGTCCTGGCCAAAGGCGTAGTCAGGATAAACGAGGTACCAGTTTTTCCCGACCTGCTTTGTCACTTGGACGCCGGTGCCGTTCGCCAGCATGTAGGTGTCGTACGCGTAGTGGAACGTGTACTTGTTGCAGTTCGCGTTCGTCAACGCGGTCGTGGCCGACCCGACGTTGAGGCACAACTGACGCTGCTGCGCGGCGATGTTTGCGACCGCGATGCCGACCGACGAGGTATCCACGTCCGTGATCATGCCGACGCCGTCGCGCTGGTACATCTCCTGCGCCTTCTGAGCGCCGAGGTCGGGTTTGTTCTGGTGATCGGCGTCCACCACCTCGATCGGGCCGCCGAGGGCGCTCGCCCCGTACTGCTTCTGGAAGTCCTCGACCGCCATCCGGACCGCCTCGACCCCTTTCTTGCCGCTGAGATCCGCGTACAGGCCGGACTGATCGTTCAGCACGCCGATGACCACCTTGCCCCGCGTCAGGCGGACCGGCGTCTGCGCCGCGCGGCTGACGCGGACGTTCCACGATGATGCCAGCGGCGCAAGGCCCACTCCCACGGCCGCGGCGCCGGCGGCCGTCAGCACCTGCCGTCGGGTGACGCGCGCGCGACCCCATCGCTCAGACCCGTCCGTCATCAGATCGCCTCCTTTGATTGGGTGTGGTCAGACGCCAAGGTACTGTAACAGTTGGTCCTCCCGTTGGACCACCTCCTCGTTGGAGAGGTCCTCGACGGTCCGGCCGTCGACGATGAGGTGGTGGCGGTCGGCGACCGTCGTGGCGAAGCGGAGGTTCTGCTCCACCAGGAGTACGGTGAGGCCGTGCGCTTTGATCTCCCGCAGGATCTCGCCCACACGGCGGATCAGGAGTGGAGCGAGGCCTTCCGTCGGTTCGTCCATCAACAAGATGCGGGCGCCCATTCGCAACATCCGCGCGATCGCGAGCATCTGCTGCTCCCCGCCGGACAGCCGGGTGCCGGGGTACGCCGCCCGCTCGCCGAGCGCTGGGAACGTGGAAAAGATCTTGTCGATGCTCCACGCGTGCGGGCTCACGACCGGCGGCAACAGGAGGTTCTCCAGCACCGACAGCGTGCCGTAGATGCCGCGGTCGTCCTGCACGTAGCCGACTCCCAGGCGCGCGATCCGCTGCGGCGGAAGACCGGTGAGGTCGAGACCGTCCAGCACGATTCGGCCGCGGCGCTGGCGGTGGAGCCCCATGATGCACCGCAGCGTCGTGGTTTTTCCCGCGCCGTTGCGCCCCATCAGGGTCGCGACCTCGCCCGTGCTGACGCGGAGCGAAACGTCGTGGAGCGCCTGGCTTTCCCCGTACCATGCCTGGAGATGCTCGACCTCGAGCACTTAGGCTCCCCCGCCCAGGTAGGCCTCGATCACGGTCGGGTTCGTCCGTAACTCCGCGTACGTCCCCTCGGCGAGGACGCGGCCTCGTTGCAGCACGGTGATCCTCCGCGCCAGCGCCGCGACGACCCCCATGTTGTGCTCGACCAGGACGACTGTCCGCCCGGCGGCGGCGCGGCGGATCGATTCGACGATCTGTCCAACGTCGTGCGTGCTCAACCCGGCGGTGGGTTCGTCGAGGAGGAGCACTGTGGGACTCAGGGCCAGCGTCAACGCGATCTCCAGGGCGCGCTTCTGCCCGTATCCCAGCGTCGCGGCCTCACGCCCCGGCGTCGCCGCGAGGCCGACGGCGGCCAGGATCGTCCCTGCTTCGTCGTCGAATCGGCGGAGGACCCGGTCGGAGAGCCAGAACGCGTACCCGAGCGACGTGCGCGCGCCGAGCGCCAGACGGATGTTGTCGAGCACGCTCAGGTGGGGGAACACGCTGGAGAGCTGAAACGAGCGCGCCACCCCGCGGCGGGCGATCTCGTGTGGTGAGAGGCCGGTGACCTCCCGTTCGCGGAACAGGACGTGACCCTGGGTTGGCCGCAGGAACCCGCTGAGCAGGGCGAACAGGGTGGTCTTGCCGGCGCCGTTCGGGCCGATGATCGCATGGATGGTGCCGTCCTCGATGCGCAGATCGACCCTGTCCAGGGCCCGGAAACCCCCGAACTCCTTCGTGAGGCCGCGAGCTTCCAGGATCGCCGCCATATGGTGCCGCTCCGCTCGAAATAATTGGCAACGATTCGGCGGGAACCCTGCCGTGCACAATCGGCGCCTGCCCACGGACACGGGCGGCCGTCGCTCGGCGCGTCGGGTCGAAGGCGGCGGTGCCGCGGGGAGCGCGACCGGGTTACCGTGGACCGGCGGATCGAGGGGATCGCGGTTCGCCGGCGGGCGCGGCCGGGTCCTCGGTAGGCCCCTGAATTTCGCGCACGACCTCGGAGACGATCACCTGGATCGCCGCGGCGATCGGGACGGCGAGGAGCCCGCCGATGATGCCCAACAGCTTGATGCCGGAGAGCAGCGCGACCAGCGTCAAGATCGGCGACATCCCGACGACCCGCGACATGATGCGGGGCACCAGGATGTGGGGCTCGATGTTCATGATGACGGCGTAGAAGATGACGACCGCGACCAGGCGCCAGACGGGTTGGGACAGCGCGACGAGGATCGCCACCGTGCCGCCGAGCCAGAGACCGACCATTGGAATCAACTCGCCGAGGCCGGCGATGACTCCCAACAGCGCAGGAAACGGCATGCCGATAAGCGTCAAAAAGAGCGCGACGGGCACCGCGACCGCGAACGAGAGCAGCAGCTGCGCCCGCAGCCACCCCCCGAACTTGACACCGATGCGATCGAGGACGAGGCCGACCCGGATCCGTTCCTGCGATGTGAACAGCTCTAGGAACGAGCGTCTGATCGCGGTGCCCTCGAGCAGCATGTAGAAGGCAAACACGAGCACCGTGATCGTAGCCGCCACACCGCCGACGAACCGGAACGCGACGCCGGCCGCGGCGGAGCCGTACCCTGAGAGGTCCGTGAACTGCTGCGGGAGATGGGCCAGGACCGTGGGCACGCTCGGCAACCACGGGAACTGCTGCTGGAGGCCGGCCGCCCATGCCTGCAGTTTGCCGAGCAGCGCGGGCAGGTACTGGGTGAACGATCCCGCCTCGTTGACCGCGGGCACGACGATCATCGAGACGACCACGCCGAGCGCCGCGAACATGACGATGTACACGATCAGAATCGCGACGCCCCGGGCGAGCTGGACGCCGCGGGGCAGGCGCCACCGCTCCAGGAAACCGACGACCGGGGCGAACCCGGCCGCGAGGATCGCGGACACCAGCAACAGGATCAGGATCTCGGTCACGTGGACGACGAACCAGAAGATCATCCACGCAAGCGCCACCAGTCCGATGACCGTGGCGGTCCGGGCCACCAGCTCTCGTTGGGTCAAGGGGCGCGTCTCCTCGCCATGGTCGGAGAGCAGTTCTCTAGGAGGGAGACCGCTCCTGCCCGCCCGCGGCTGCGCGGCGGAGCGGCGACGTTAGAGGTGACGACTCAGCAGGGCCTCGGCAACGATCCCAACGGCGCCGGCCGCAAGGATCAGCGCCGACAGCCTCGCGAGGCGTCGCGTCACTTCCGCATTGCGACCGGCGATCTGCGCCATCGGTACGTGGAAGATCAGGCTCGCCATCGACGTCACGACGACCCCATAGCCCGCCAGTTCGGGGGGGAGCAGCCCCTTGGCCGCCAGGATCCCGGCCGCGGCCGATGTGGACGCGCTGCTCACGAGCCCGCCCAAGGCCGCGACGACGAGAAAACCGGTCTGGCCGAAGACGCGGTTCGCCAGTTCGCCGGCAAGCGTGATGAGCACAAAGAGCGCGCCGAACATGAGCGCGTGGCGCACCGAGATCGGCGACTGCATGTGCAGCGGGGCCGTCGCGGCGTCCTGGATGTGGATGCGGTACATGACGACCGTGCTGGTCGCCACCATCAGGGCGACCGCGAGCCACCCGTAGGAGAGCGCGGTGATGTCGAACACGCCGAGGATGAGGCCGTTGCGCAGCAACATCGCCGTGTTGGCGGTCGCCATGCCCAGCAGCGCGAACACCGCCAACCGGGCGGGGTCGTTCCGGGCGCGACTCGCCAGCTCGGCCACCGTGGCCGTGCTGTTGACGAGTCCGCCGAGGAGGCCGGTCCAGCGGATCCCGCGGGTGCCGTAGATGCGCAGCAGGACGTAGTTCGTGAACGCGATCGCGGAGATCACCAGGACGACGGTCCACGCGGACCGCAGGTCGATCAGATGCCACGGATCGATCGTGCCATGCGGCAGCACGGGATAGACGACGAGCGCGATCATGCCCAGGATCAGCGCGCCGCGGATCTCCTCGTTGGTCAGCGCCCCGGTGAACCGGACCACCTCCGACTTCCACGCGAGCAGCGCCGTCATCACAACGCCGCACGCGGCAGCCACCAGGAATAACCCCTGTCCGACCAGGATGCCGAGGAGCGCCATCGCGAGCAGCGCGGCCGTCGTGGTCATCTCGAGCGTGCCATCCCGGGTCAGGCTGCGCCAGTTCAGCAGGGTGACAAGCGGGATGAGCGCGGCCATGAGGATATAGGTCGCGATCGGGGAGATCGTCCAGGCGAGCGTGAATGACAACGCCACGAACGCGAACGTCCGGACGCCCACGTCCTTGTGTGCCCACTCACGCTCGAGGCCGACCATCATCCCGATTGCGAGCGAGATCCCGACCCGCTCCATCAGGACCAGGAAGTCAGTGCTCTGCCCGTCCGGCGCCAGCGGCAGCATCACGTTACTCGGACCCCGCGTGCGCCGGAACGCCACGTGCCGCCGCCGAGAACGAGACGCCGACCGTCAAGGCGAGCGCGGCCGCGGCGCTGACGTAGGGCAGCGTGATGCCGGCGTGGTAGACCCAGCCGCCCCACGCCGGGCCCAGAATGCGGCCGAGGCTGTCAAACGAGTCCATGATCCCGATCGAGAGGCCTTGGCCCCCCGGGGTGCGCTTCGAAATCAGCGACGCGACGCTCGGGCGCATCAGCGCGTGGCCGGCGCCGGCGACCGCGGCGTAGATCGCGAGCGTGGCGATGTTGTGCGTGCCGGTGACGAGGAGATACCCGATCGCCGCGAGCACCAACCCGGCGCGTACCAGCCGTTCCTCTCCCCAGCGGTTGATCAGGCGGCCGACCAGCCCCCCGAGGATCGCCGCCTGGACCAACCCGACGATGACGAACACCACCCCGATCGCACCGGCGCCGCTCGTACTGCTCAGGTGCAGCCGGTCTTGGGCGAAGAGGGCGTAGGTCGCTTCGAGCGCCGCGAGTGCAAACGCGGCCACAAGGGTCACGACGAAGTAGTATGCGAGCGGGCCACCGAGCGCCAGGCGGAACGCGTCGATCCGGGACGGCCGCTCCGCGGACGAAGGGTGCCGGACCGGCTCGGGCAGCGCCCCCCAGCTGAGGATCAGCGTCACGAGCGCCAGCGCCGCTCCCACGAAAAACGGGAGCGACAGGTTGTGGCGGCCGAGGAGGCCGCCGATGCCCGGCCCGATCGTGAAGCCCAGCCCCATCGCGGCGCCCATCATCCCCATCCCGCCGCCCCGGCGATCCTCGGACGTGGTGTCCCCGATGTACGCCATCGCCGTGGGGAGGGTGGCCGCGCTCAGCACGCCGCCGAGGATCCGCGCCAGGAACAACTGCCACACCTGGTGGGAGAGTCCGAAAATCACGAACGAGACGGCATAGCCGATGAGCCCGATCGAGAACACCGGCTTGCGGCCGATCCGGTCGCTCAACCCGCCCCACAGGGGGGCGAACAGGAACTGCATGAATGCGTAGCTCGTCGCGAGCAGCCCGATCTCGAGCGGGGTCGCGCCGACGGACCGGGCGTAGAACTGCAGAACCGGCAGGACGATGCCGAAGCCCATCATGACGACGAAAATGGCCAGGAAGAGGACCAACAGCCCTCGATTGCCGATCTGAGACCGCCGGGATTGCTGGGAGTGCATTATTATGAAGCCCCCCTCGGAAACGGTTACCATTATTGACATGTGGCTCCTGGCATGTCAAGGCGACTGGGCTTGACACACCCTGGGGTGGCTCCATACAATCAGGGGGCGTTCCTCGGTAGCTCAATGGTAGAGCATCCGGCTGTTAACCGGAGGGTTGTAGGTTCGAGTCCTACCCGAGGAGCCAATCAAGACTTTCCGCGCGCCCCGTGAAACTTGCTACCCTCCTGCTACCCTCTGGTGCGCCGGCAACGCCCCCCACCCCTACCGAGGCCCCACCACAGCACTCCGCCTGGCGAAACCTCGAGCGCCTGCAGGGCTTCTAGGAAGCGCCCGGGGGTGAGGCGCCTGAGGGCCGGCTCGTACAACAGGCCGGTCACTGCACCCGGACCTGCTCCTGTCGGCGGCGACGCGCGAGAGAAATCCCCTCCTACTCCATGGCGCAACTGCAGGCAAACTTGGCAGCGTCGATCGAGAAGTCCATGCTCTCCAGGATGAGGCTCCGGGGCGGTTCTCGGCCCTGATCCATACGTGCGAACTGTGCGGGGTCAACCCGTTCGACTATTTGACGGAGCTGCAACGCCATGCGACGGAACTGGCGCGGAGCCCATCCGACTGCTTCCCCTGGAACTACTGGGAGACGCTCGCCTGCACCACCAGCGCCAGGGACGAGCACGGGCCGGCCCCGTAATCGGCGACGTCTGTCAACTCAGTCCCCGGCTCGTACCGTTGCCGCTAAACTCACGGCATGTTCGCCTCGCAGCGATCAGGCGCACCCGGTTAATCGTGTCCCGTTTGCTAACAGGTCGGGATTGGAAGCCACGGGCACGGCGGACTGGACGATGAGCTCGAGTTGATCGTACCTCCAGCGGCCGGCTCCATGGGCCGGACCACCTGACTGGAGAAGAATGGCGACGCAGCTGTATGATTTTATCGAGATTTTAGTATATACTGGGAAAAATTGACACATATCCTTCTAGAATTTATCTTACAGGTGATTCACGTCATGGCGCTCGTTGCGGGGGGTGAGAGATTGTCCACGAGGTACCATCTGGATTCCTGACTTGGCCAGCATCGAAGACTCGCAGGGACGCTAGAGTTGGGCGGGTCGATATTTGGGATCGGAGGGGATCCTATGCGTGGTCGGGTGACCGTGCTCGCGTTGCTCGGGGTGCTGGTGCTGATGACGCAAGCGGGGTATGCTCCAGTTCCGATTCTGGCCGCTAGTTCGCAAACCGTCCACCTCACCGCCTGGACGATCGGGCCGGATGAACCGTCCTACTACCGCAAAGACAACCTCGTGAGCGCTGCTGACGCGCTCAATAAGCAGCTGGCCGCCGAAGGCTCGGGGACCCGGGTCACTCTAGATGCGACCTTCGCCACCGGAGGCGGACAGACGTGGGGCGCGTACAAACAGCGGTTCGTGCTGGCCGCGCAGTCGGGGAAGGCTCCCGACATTGTGGCGACCGGGAACGAGGACATCGCGGCCTGGGCTGCCGCAGGGTATGTGATCCCGCTGGACGGTTACGTGAAACAGTACAAGCAGTTCGCCGACGTGATTCCCACGCTGTGGAACGCCACCAAGTTCAACGGGAAGATCTACGCGATCCCCCAGGATGTCGAAGCGAGACCGTTCTACTTCAATATGCCGCTGCTTGCAAAGCTCGGCTGGTCGCAGGACAAGATCGCGGGTCTGCCCAAGGCGATTGAGGCCGGCCAGTTCACGCTCACCGACCTGTTGCAGACGGCCAAGGCGGCGCAGGACAAGGGGCTCGTGTTGAAGGGATACGGGTGGTGGATCCGGCCGATCAACGGCCCGGATTACTACATGTACTATGAAGCGTTCGGTGGGAAATTGACTGACGCGAGTGGCAAGCTGCTGCTCGATTCCGCAGCCCTCGGTCGAGAGTATGGGTTCTTCCACGACGCAGTGTTCACCTACAAGGTGACGCCCAAAGACATCATCGGGACCGATTGGAACACCTGGCACGAGGCGGTGATTGGGAAGCAAGTCCTGTTCACGCAGTGCGGGACGTGGTGCTGGGCGCAGTGGATCACGCAGTATAAGATGCCGGCCGAAGAGTTATGGAAGACGTACGGGTTCGCGCTCGTGCCCTCGGGCAGCAAGGGTGGGCGACCGGTGACACTCAGCCATCCGATCGTGTACATGATCAGCAAGTCGTCGGCGCACCCGGACCTCGCGGCGCGCCTCCTGGCGCTCGCCACGACTCCGCAACTTAACGCCCGACACGCCGTGACGAGCGGCCATCTTGCGATCCTCGCCGACGAGGGGCAGGTACCTGAATACGCGCAGGATACATTTGCGAAAGACACGATCTACATGCTGCGCTATACGACGTTCTTGCCGGCCGATAAGCTCTTCGGCGCCTACGACCAGGCGATCTGGGAGGGCCTGTCGGCCGTGATCGCGGGGCAAATGACGCCGGGCCAAGCCGTGCAGGAGGTTGCGCAGGAGCTGCGGACAGACCTGGGCGACCACGTCGTCATTCGATGAGGGTGACCCCGGAGTTCCCCTCCGGGAGACAAATCGCCGCGCGGGGGGCTGGCTGGCATCGCTGGGTGCCGGGCGGCTACCCTGCGCTCTTCCTCGGCCCAGCGGGGATGGTGGTGGCCGCACTGTTTCTCGCCCCGGCGGTGCTGACCATTGTCATCAGCGTGACAAACTTGAGTGTAGCGACCGGGCTGTCCCACTACCAGTGGGTGGGGCTCGGGAACTATTCGCAGATCGCCCACAGCCCGTGGCTCGGCCTCATTCTCCGGAATACGGTGATCTACGTGGTCTGCACTCTGATCCTGTTCAACGTCGGACTTGCGCTGGTGCTGGCGCTGCTGACCGCGCACCTGTCCGAGCGCGCGGCCGGGGTATTCCGCGTCCTGTGGATGTTGCCGCGCATCACGCCCTCCGTCGTCTACGCGTTGATGTGGCGGTGGGCCGCCGCGCAGTCGCCGTACGGCATCGTCAGCCAGTTGCTAGGCTTGGCAGGCGTGCCCGGCCGGAACTGGATGAACGTGCACCCGTGGGCGTTCGTGATCAGCCTGAACGGGTTTGTCGGCGCGTCGTTCGGGATGATCATCTTCTCCTCGGCGATCACCGCGATCCCGCGCGATCAGTACCTTGCCGCCCAGGTCGATGGCGCGTCGGCCTGGCAGCAGGTCTGGCGCATCACCGTCCCGCGGTTGCGATGGCCGATCCTGTTCGTGACGGCGTACCAAACGCTGTCGTTGCTGACGTCGTTCGAGTACATTCTGCTGACTACCAACGGCGGCCCCGGATTCTACGCGACCGAGGTGTGGTCGCTCTACGCGTTCCATCTGGCGCTGTCCAACTACTTCGGGAACACGCAGTTCGGGCTCGGCGCCGCCCTCGCCGCGATTCTCGTGGTCCTCGGCGTCGGCGCCTCGGTCTGCTACCTCCGGCTCTTCCGGTTTAGCGAGCTCGTGTCGCCGCCACGGATCGAGGTCAACTGAGATGCCGGTGGCGGCCGTCCGGTGGCGCTGGACGATCGGGGCCGTCCTGCTGGTGCTGTCGGCCCCGATCGTCCTGACCTACGGATGGCTGGTAATGGCGTCGTTCAGCGTCCGTACGACGGGCCTCGTTCCGCACGGGTTCACGTGGGATAACTGGCGGTTCTTGTGGAGCACGCTGCCGAACGAGGCGAACGCGTGGGTGGCGGCCACAAACTCGCTGCTCTTTGCCGTGTCGCTGGCGCTGGCGGAAGTGCTCATCGGCTCGATGGCGGCGTACGCGCTCTCCCGCCTGAACTTTCGCGGACGCGGGGCGTTTCTTGCCTCCACCATGGTTCTGCATTCGTTCCCCAGCGTGACGCTCCTCATCGCGATCTTCCTGATTCTCCGCGTTCTCGGGCTCTACGACCAGCTCGGCGGCGTCATCCTGGTGAAGCTGGCCCTCGACCTGCCCCTCGGAATCTGGATCATGAAGGGATTTTACGACGCGGTTCCCTGGGACATCGAGATGGCCGCGATGATGGACGGGTACTCTCGGCTCCAGATCTGGTGGCGGGTAATGCTTCCGCTCATCTCGCCAGGGCTGTTCGCGTTCGGCATCTTCGCCTTCCTGAGCGGATGGAACGAGTTTCTGCTGCCGTACGTGCTGCTGCCGAGTCAGAACTCTCAAACGCTGTCGGTGTTGATGGCCAGCCTGTCTGGGGAGGAGCAGTACGCGGACTACGGCTTGGTGACGGCGCTCAGCGTATTCTACATCCTGCCCGCGGTCGTATTCTTTGCGCTGACGCAGAAGTACCTTCTGCGAATTTTCACGGGGGGAGTGAAAGCGTAGCGTGGAATTGACATTGGAGCACGTCTCCAAACAGTTCGGCCGCGTCAGAGCGGTCGATGACGTCTCCCTGACAATCCGCGACGGTGAGCTCGTGGCGCTGCTGGGTCCCTCAGGCTGTGGCAAGTCAACCACGCTGTTCCTGGTGGCCGGACTGTACCGGCCGTCAGCGGGACGCATTTTGTTCGGACAGCGCGTGGTCAACGACGTGAGCCCACAATCCCGCGGCGTGGGCTTGGTCTTCCAGAGCTACGCACTGTACCCGCACTTAACTACCTTCGAGAATATCGCGTTCCCGCTGCGCGTAAAGCGGACGTCCCGCGCGGAGGTAACCCGACGGGTGCACGAGGTCGCCGATCTGACCGGCATCACCGAGTGCCTGCCGAGACCGCCGGCCCAGTTGTCCGGCGGACAGCAGCAGCGCGTGGCACTGTGCCGGGCGCTCGTGAAGGCGCCCGCGATCCTGCTGCTGGACGAGCCGCTCTCCAACCTCGACGCCCGGCTCCGCGAAGCCACGCGGGCGGAGATCAAACGGCTGCAACGGGAACTGGGGATCACGACGCTCTTCGTTTCCCACGACCAGGCCGAGGCGTTAGGGATCGCGGATCGGGTCGGGATCATGGACCGCGGTAAACTCGTGGTGCTGATGACGCCGATGGAGTTATATCAACGGCCGCCGTCGCGGTTCGTCGCGGAGTTTATCGGCACGCCGCCGATGAATTTCATGCCGGTTCAGGTGGCGGAGAATGGCATCGTGTTCGATGGCGCACCGCTACGGCATCTGCCGCGCCCCATCCCTCAGGGCGCGTACATGCTCGGCGTGCGGCCCGAGCATCTCCACGTGGCGGCCGACGGCACCCTACCCGCCCTGGTCGTGCTCGTCGAAACCCTGGGCCGAGACCTGCTGATCCACGCGACCTGCGGGGGCGTGCGCCTGCGGATCCTCGCCGATCCGGAGACGCACGTCGGGCCCGACGATCGCGTCCGTCTGCGACTCGACTGGGATCGCACGCACCTGTTCGAGGCGGACAGCGGACGGGTCGTGCCGTTCGCCGGAGAAGGGAGGAGCGTGCAATGACCGTACGGCGCAACGCGGTGGTCCTACTCGTCGACAGCCTACGCTACGACTTCGTTGGATTCAACGGCAATGCGCGGATTCGGACACCCTGCCTCGATGCGTTCGCGCGGCGGGCGGCCGTCTTCGATCAGGCCGTGGTGGGTTCCTACCCGTGTCTGCCGTGCCGGCGGGAGATGTGGACGGGTCGCTACGAGTTCCCGTTTCGGGGCTGGGGACCGCTTGAGCGCAGCGACGTGGTCTTTTCGGAGTTGACCCGCGGCGCGGGGTATACGACGATGTTCATCACCGACAACTATCTGCTCTGCTACGAAGATGGAAACTACCAGCGCGGCTTCTGCTGGGATCTCATCCGGGGGCAGGAGCATGACGACTGGGTGACCGATCCGACGCTGCCGATCGTGCTGCCGTGTCGGCCTGACAAGCTCCGCGACCCCTACGGCCGAGTCGCCCAGTACTTACGGAACACCGCTTCGTGGCGCACCGAGGAGGACCATTTCGGCCCTCAGGTCATGCGCCGTACGTCCGAATGGCTTGAGCGCAACCGGACGCTCGACGGATTTCTGCTATGGGTGGATTGCTTCGACCCGCACGAGCCCTGGGATCCGCCCTATCCGTACGACCAACTCTACAACCCGGGCTATCAGGGTGAGCGTGTTTTCTCCCCAGCGTACGGCCGTGCTGATTCGCTGTCGGATGAGGAACTGGCCGAGTGTCGGGCGCTCTACGCGGGTGAAGTCACGATGGTCGACCGCTGGATCGGGCGCGTGCTGGAGAAACTCGAGGACCTCGGCCTGCTGCGGAATACCCTGGTGGCGATCATCACCGATCACGGCTATATGTTCGGCGAGCACGGGCTCCTGGGGAAACCCTGGGCCGCGCTCGCCGAGTCGAACCTCTATCGTGAAGTGGCACGCCTCCCGTGGATCTTGTTTCATCCTGAGGGGGCGGGCGCCGGGCGCCGCATCGACGCGCTCGTGCAGCCGGTCGATCTATTCGCGACCCTCCTGGCGTGGTTGGATGTGCCGGTCCCCGCTCCCGTCCATTCGCGCAGCCTGCTGCCGCTGTTGGAGGGCCGAGCCCCGCGCATCCGTGACCACGCGTTCTGGGGGCGCTTCGGGGAGGCGATACACGTTACCGACGGGAACTGGGAGGCGTTCTTCTGGCCGGAGGGGGCACCGTACCGGGACCGGCTCTATCACCTCTCGGTCGATCCGGCCGAGGCCACCGACCGCTCGGACACAGACCGCGATGAACTTCGGCGTCTACGCGAGACCGCGCAGGCGTGGCTCCGCGAACTCGGAGGGCCTGATCTCCGCCATCGGCCATTCGTGCGCGACCATGTCTAAGCACGTCCCGGTCGGGGATTTTCCGGCCGTGATGCTCCGCCTCGTCGGTCACCTGGTGCTCGGTATGGCGCGGCATGTCTAACCCGGCCGTAGCTGACGCCCGCGCGCATTTGTGCGCCGCCGCGCATGCCCTGTTGAAAGCGGCTGCGGCGGTCCGCTGGGACGAGCGCAGAACCGAAGACGATCCAGTCATCGAAGCGACGATTGCGACGCTCCGCGCCGTGGTCGAGATGGATCCCGCCGACCTTCGCTGCCTGGAGCAACTCGCGATGCTACTGCACAACGTCGGGCGCCTCAACGAGGCCGCCGTCTTGTACGCGGAGGTCAACCGCCGCGATCCGCCGCATCCGCTCAACGACCGGCAGAGGCAGGCGATCGAAATCCTCTGCCCGCGGTTGATGACCACGAGCGCCGAGTGGTTCCCGTTGGTCGATTGTGCAGCGATCCACCATCCGGTCGACCCGGTCGTCGCATACCATCTGTTTTGGGAGGATGATTGGGATTACCCTGATGATAATGAACCCTGCGACCACGAGGTGGTCTGGGTCCGGTACCGGCCGCCGGAGGTTGCGCCGGTTGGCGTGACGACGTATTTTCACGGGCGCATCCTCGCGGAAGATGTGTCGATGGCGGCACGTCCAGTAGTCTGCGTCCAGTGGGGCAAACACGGTTCGCTGCCCGCGTCGTGGGAGCACATGAATGACGTGCGCACGGTCCTGCGCCGTGACTTTGACGCGGCCCTCCGCGGTGGACGCATGTCGGAACATCCGCGAAAGCGCGCTTGGCCCTCTCGGTTCCCTGGTGGATGGACCGAGTACACGCAATTCGACCACGCGGTCGATCCGCTGACGTTAATTCGCACGAGGAAATCGTACACCTGTGCTCGCTGGGCGAATGCCGTGCTGCAAGATCTGCTCATCCCCTACAACTTTCATGCGAAGCGGGAGTGGCCGGAGGACGGTCTCGTCAACCTGTGAGGCAGAGGGAAAGTCGCCGGTTTGAGATCTCTGCTCATGCGCCCCGGGAGGGCCGAGCGCGCGCTCCGGTGCGCCGGGTTCGGTCCCGCCCAGGCGATGTGCGGGTGTCAGGGCCTCGCCCACGTCACGATGAAAGGGTCGCCAATGCACAATGCATCATCGGTTGGTCGCACGGAGGACCGCGCAACCTCCAATCGGGCGGTGTTGGCGAGGATCCGCAGCGTCCAGCCTAGCCTGACGCACTCAGAGGCCACTGTGGCGGCGTTGATCTTGACCGCTCCGGCCGACGCGATTCCCCTGGGGATCGAAGCGGTAGCCCGGCGCGCAGGCGTCAGCACCGCAACGGTGCTTCGCTTCTGCCAGAGCCTCGGCTTCGCCGGCTACAAGGATTTCAAGATCGCGCTCGCGGTGGAGATGGGTCGATCGCCGGCTGTCGTGTTCGAGGAAGTGCGAGCGAGCGATACGCCGATGCAGATTGCCCGGAAGGTGTTTCGCGCCGATATGCAGGCCATCGCCCAAACCCTGGAATTGTTGGACGAACGCGCACTGAACCGAGCGGTGGCGGTCCTGAATTCGGCACGCCGAATCGAGATCTATGGGGTCGGATCAAGTGCTCCCATCGCGGTGGACGCGTATTACCGGTTTCTGCGGATTGGCCTCCGCGTCGCGGTCGTCACCGACTCCCACATGCAGGCGGTCAGCGCCGCACTTCTTGAGTCGAGGGACGTCGCCCTGGTGATCTCGCACACGGGACGCACCAGGGAGACTCTGGAGACGGCTCGCCTAGCGCGCGCACGCGGCGCCACGGTCATCGTCCTGACCTCGTTTCTTCGCACGCCCATTCGAGAGGTCGCGAACATCGTGCTGGTAACCGCCACGGCCGAAACCGCCTTTAGAGTCGAAGCCATGGCTTCACGGATCGCGCATCTGTCCGTGATCGACGTGCTCTACGTCTCGATCGCTAGCCGCCGCCTCGAACGCGCGCTCGCGACCCTGGAACGTACCAACGCCATCATTGAGGAACGACGAATTTGACATCCCCATCACGGGAGGAAGTATGCGAGGCCCCTTACGCCTAGCCCTGGTCGCTGACATCCACCACGGCCGATTCACACAGACGAAGGCGGGGCCGCTGGCGCTGAAGTTGCTGGAAGCCTTCGTGCGGACGGCCAATGAGCAACAGCCCGATCTCGTCGTCGATCTCGGAGACCGGATCAGCGATCAACACCGTGCCACCGACCTCTGCCTGCTCGGCGAGGTGGCCGCCCGCTTTCTCGCACTGCGTGTCCCGCGAGTGCACTTGCTTGGAAACCACGATCAAGTCAATCTGTCCGTCGCAGACTCCGAGGCCATGCTTGGTATGGCGCTACGGTCCCGGACGCTGGACCTACAGGGTTGGCATCTGGTGTTCTGGTATCCCAACAACCTCTCCGGTGCCGACGGGGTGCACGCAATTGGGGGAGACGATCTCACTTGGCTCGAGGCCGACCTTGCCGCGACCGATCGTCCGAGCATCATCTTCACTCACGTCCCGTTCGACGACGGCTCGATGGTGGGCAACTACTACTTCGAAACCAGCCCGCGGGGCGCTGCTGGCTACAAGAACGCCGTGCTCGCGCGCGAGATTGTCCAACGTAGCCACAAGGTGGTCATGGTCGTGGCCGGGCACGTGCATTGGAACGCCCTGAATATCATCGACGGCATTCCCTATGTGACCATTCAGGCATTGACGGAGACGTTTACCACCTACCCGGAGCCCGCGGGCGCCTGGGCGACGCTTGATGCCAGTCACGAAGGCCTTCACCTGCAAGTCTACGGACGAGATCGACTCACGCTGTCCCTGCCCATCAAGCAACTGGATCATCACTGGCTGTCGCAAGACAACGCGCCAACTCGAGCCGCTGGGGCCGGAGCTCCTCCCATCGCTGTAATGCGGAGCCACGCGGCGCGTCCACTGGCCGGTGTCCGCGGAGTCATCCTTGACCTGGACGGGGTCGTCTACGAAGGGACCATGCTCCTTCCGGGGGCCCGGGAGTTTCTTTCGTTCTTGCGAGACACTGGGCGACGGGTGGTGGCCCTGACCAACCACTCTGGGGGGTCATCCAAAGACTACGCGGAGAAGCTGCGGGGGTTGGGGGTGCCCATTCCGGAACAGGACATTGTTACGTCGGCGATGGCGACCGCGCAGTACCTTCGGCGCCGCAATCAATCAGCAAGGTGCCTGATTCTGGGGAGCGCGGCGCTCAAGGATGAGCTCCTCTCTGCGGGCCTTGTGGAATCTTCCGAGGCTGAATACGTCGTCGTGGGATACGACTCGGCGCTGTGTCTCTCGGGGCTCGCTGAGGCCACACGGTGTCTCCTCCGGGGGGCGGAGCTCATTGGGACCAACGCCGATGCGGTGCTGCCGACGCCCGAGGGACCCCTCCCGGATTGCGGACCGGTACTTGCCTTCCTGGAGATGGCGAGCGGCCGGCGTGCAACGGTCGTCGGAAAGCCGAATGCGTTTATCGTTGAGCTCGCCGCGTCCCGGTTAGGTCTGTGCGGAGACGAGATTCTCATCGTTGGGGACACCGTTGAGACCGATGTGGCCGCTGGCCTCGCCGCAGGGATCCGCACCGCGCTGGTGCTTACGGGAAACGGAAGGAAGACTCCGGTGGGCCGCTTGGTACCAACCCTGATCGTGCCCAATCTTGAGGCGCTTCGGGTCCGATGGACCGAGGAGTCGTAGGGGGCACTATGGACTCCCCGTCGAGCTCGGGCGGCCGCCAAGGTAGCCCAGCACGTCCTTGAGCGCGGAGGTGCTCCCGGCGCAGCCTGGCCAGCGCGTCGATCCCCTTCCGGAAATCGACCGCCTCGACCGCCACCAGAATCCGCATCTGCGGCGTGATCTGGATCACGCCCCGCGTCCCCAGACGACCCGGCTGAGCGCCACCAGGTCCGGGAGCGCGGCGCCCGTGAGCTGGAGCCGTAGTCGGTCGCCGCGGGAGGCCCTCCACCTCGACGAGGCACACTCCGCCGGTGGTGGGGGGGCGGCGAGTACCTCCACGAACGATGGGGGCGGCCTCGACGAAGTGCCCGACGGCTACCGCGCGATGAACGACCGCGAAGCGATCAAGGTCATGGTGGAGCTCTGATGGACGCCTGGACGAGCGAAGAGCTCGGCAAGATCACAGCTGCCAGCATGAGATGGAGAGCGGGCGCTGTCGAGGACAGCGTCGAGCCAGATGAGACAGTTCGAGGTGGTGGAGGATCGCCCAGTCGTGAGGTTCGACTTCGGAGGGGACATTAGAACATGACCGCGGCACACCTTAGTGTGACCTTAGGGGGCATCTATCGGGCATCTATCGGTCGTCTATCGGGCACGTTGATGACCGAAAACGCATTTCCGAGGCACCTGGGGGTAGCAGTAGCGTTGGCGAGCGAATTTGACGCAGCATGTGAGAGGCGCATGCAGCGATGCACCCAGCTCAAGAGGACGAGCTTTGGGGACAGGCCCCGGATGGAGAAGCCGGGTGGGCACCTTTGATGAGAGGAGTACAGGCGTCAAAATGGAAAGCTCCGCTAACGATGCCTCGGCGGCGGATTCGCCCAATGCGTTCGACGCAGAGATCGCGGCGTTCGCCCTGATCGCGCACAAGGAGCATACGAACATGAAGCCAAAGAACACGATCTGCCTCTGGTTCGACAAGGACGCGCATGAGGCGGCGCGCTTCTACGCTGCCACCTTTCCGGATAGTGAAGTGACCGCTGTTCACGAAGCTCCCAGTAACTACCCGGGCGGCAAGGAGGGCGACGTACTGACCGTGGAGTTTACCGTTCTGGGCATTCCCTGTCTCGGTCTCAACGGCGGCCAGGAATTCAGGCACAGCGAGGCCTTTTCCTTCCAGATCGCGACAGACAACCAGGAAGAGACGGACCGCTACTGGAACGCGATCGTCGGCAATGGCGGCAAGGAAAGTCAGTGCGGTTGGTGCAAGGACCGTTGGGGGCTATCCTGGCAGATCACGCCGCGCGCGCTAACCGAGGCGCTTGCAGCTGGTGGCGGTGAGGCAAAGCGTGCCTTCGAGGCGATGATGCCGATGAAGAAGATCGACATCGCCACCATCGAAGCAGCGCGGCGGGGCTGACGTGGACGCCGCCCAGTCTACGCGGATCGATTCGAGGTCGACGTCGTTATGACATCAATGTTTATGCGGGCCTAAAAGTTATCCCTGCCACAGCTGCATCCGGGAGCCCGCGGGTTCCCGGTGCTCAGGGAGCACCTAAGTGATAAATAACAGATGGAGATACGCCCTCCTTGAAGGCGTGACCTATGGCTGAGAAGAAAGCTGCAAAGAAGCGTGCCCAGACATCCGCCAAGTTCACGAACGAGGAACGGGCCGCGATGAGAAGCGCGCCCAAGAGCTGAAGGCGGGCGCGAGCAAGACGGACGGGGAACGCGCCGTGCTCGCGAAGATCGCCGCGATGTCGGCGCCGGATCGCGTCATGGCGGAGCGGCTGCATGCGATCATCGAGGCCAGCGCGCCCGTCCTCTCGCTGAGGACCTGGTACGGGATGCCCGCGTATGCCACGGACACCCAGATCGTCGGCTTCTTCCAGAGCGGGCAGAAGTTCAAGACGAGGTATGCGACGCTCGGCTTCAGCGACAAGGCGAAGCTCGACGAAGGCAACAGGTGTGGCGACTCCGCGATCACAGGCACAAAACTACCACAGCGGCGCTAGTCGGCCCTTCCGACTACCGCGGCTGGAACCTCGTTGTGCAGCCGCGGCGTCATACGCCAGCCGCGCGATCGCTTCCATCACGCGCGCGGTCAGCGCCGATTGCTCGTGTCTCGACGGCGCCTCCGGCGGGGCGATGGGCTCGCCAATGCGAACGGCGATCCTCCCGCGGCGAGGCCAGGTCGTTCCCGACGGCCACACCTTATGTGTCCCCGCGATCCCCACCGGGATGATCGCGGCATGGGCCCGGGCCGCCACGAATGCCATGCCGTCTTGGGCGCGCTGAAGGCTTCCGTCGGCGCGGATATTGCCTTCCGGGAAGATTACAAGCGCCTCGCCGCGGTCGAGGCGTGCAAGGCAGTCCTCGATCGCGCGGCGGTCGAACCCTCCGCGTCTGATCGGCACGACGGGAAACAGGCCAATCAGCCTTCCGAGGACAGGCCTCGTGAGCAGTTCCGCCGCGGCGAGGAAGGTACAGCGGCGCGGCACAGCCGCCCCCAGCACCACCGCGTCGATGTCGCTTCTGTGGTTTGGGGCGAGGATGATCGGGCCTCTTCGGGGGATGTGCCGCTCGCCCGTGACCGTCAGTCCGAACCCGAGTCTGAGAATCCTCCGGGAGAACCACCGGGCCGCTGCGTACCTGACCATCACGCACACGCGCCTCTTCCACCTCCCCTGACTATGCGCACAACATCGTCAGGATCTCAACCGCTGAGATCGACTTGCAGGCGGTTGCAGTGCGGCTGCCTTCGTGTATGTGCCCCATCCGCGGGTCGTCCGTCGCTGCCTGCCCCGTAGGCCTCGGCCGATGTCGGCGGCCGGGAGCGCGTGCCAACCAGTAGCGAGACGCACGCGCGGATGAGGCGCCAGACCACGTGGGTTCCGTAAGATAATTATCGGGATCTGCCGGACTCACCTGGTCCCACACGAAACGCCGTCGGTCGTCATGCGACATGATCGGCCTCCGGGAAGGAAGGGGACCCCTTCGCCTACCCCGCCCGCGGCGGTCACACCCCTGCGTGTTCCAGGCTTTCTGTGGGGCCGCAGGCACTACCCTTTCGACCCATGAGTCGGGCGACGGTCCTGGGGCTTACCCCGAGGCGCTGGGCCGGACTCGGATCGCGCTGCCCGATCGGGAGCTGATCTCCCGGCCCGTCGGCGTTTCGGACCCCGCGCGTAGACGCCGCCAGAGCTGCGCTGGACGACGGCAGACGACGAGCCAGGCGCCTCCGAGCAGAGGGGCCAGCGGCGCGTCGTAGACACCGACGATGCGGGTGTTCTATCTCGCTGACGCCGCGGCGGCGTGGACGGCGGCGCTGGCGGACGGCCGTTGGGATTGCCAGACGTTCGCTTCGGCCACGGTTTCAGGTTCTCAGCGCGGCCTCTGCCCATGCGTTGCCACACCTCGGGATGGGTGTCTTGCCCGCCATGCTGCACGATCTCCACTGATTTGCCACCGTTCCACCTAGAGAAAGACCACAACTCTCGCACCCCCGTGGAACCCGACAATGTCAACGGGCTCTTGGCTACCCGATAGACTCCTGAGCTACGCCTGCCTGCTATCGAGGTTGCTTGCTCCGGCGCACAAAATGAGGAGACTGACAAAGGGATACCCTTGTAACCACGCCGGCAGCACCCAAGAGTACGACGGTGCCGAGATAGAACGCCGATTCAACGCCCCGCGCCGTGCTCACCACGCCGAATGCAAACGGACTGATGATGCTGGCCAAGCGCTGGACGCTCTGTCGAATTCCAAACGCCGTTCCCCAAAACTGTTGAACCACCAACTCTGCGAGCAAGCTCATCGACAGCGGTTGTGTAAAGCCCAGGCTCGCACCCATGAGAACGGACACTCCTAGAAGGAGCCAAAACTGCCGTGCAAACGGCGTTAGCGCGAACGCCACAGCGCTTAGGATCATGGCACCAACTAAGGCACCGGTCTGCCCGAACTGCGATACGGCGCTCGCGAGAAGCATGCGAGCGGGCATCGACGCCAGGCTTATGACGGCAATCGCCACCCCGATCGATGTCGCCGTCAAGCCCACGTTTGAGAGGTAGAGTGGATAGAAGGTACTTTGCAGCGCCTGGGCACAATTCATGATGCCAGAGACGAACAAGATCGTCCCGACCCCACGTTCTCTTAGAATTGTGCCTACGACCGTATGGACGGCGTTAAGGGCGATGCTTCGATGATCTGAAACTCGAGCAATTCGCACCATCGAGGCTACGAGCAGTGACGGCAACATCAACAGCGCCATCGCAAAGAAAGCCGCCGGATATCCCAACCGAGTCGTCAGAAACCCTCCGATCACGGGGCCAACGACCGCGCCGGCGGAGTACGAAACCGCGTAGTAGCCGTAGTTCCTGATGCGCGTTAGTGGGGTGCTCGCGCTGGCGACAACGGCCTGCGACGCCACGGCAAGCCCGATGTTGGCGAGGGTCAACAGCGTATATGCGGTGGTGACCTCGGCGATCCCATGAAATGCCGTGAGTATTGCCGCCCCGACTCCAAAGAGCAACACCGACCCCACGAGAACGATAGTGGGGCCGCGCTCATCCACAAGACCGCCGACGTGGAGCGCCACGGCGAACGGCACAATTCCGGAGAGTCCGGCGACCGCCCCAACGGCGCCGACGGACGCACCATGCGACACGAGGTAAAGCGGGATGAATGGTGTTCCGATGTACCAGGCGCAGTTCGTTAGAAGTTGCAGCAGGTTGTTGAGAGGGAGCAGACGGGCATCCTCACCGTCGGCCGGCGCCATGAGCGACCCGTTCACGTCGCGCACCGACGAATCGTGTGTGGAATCAGCCATTACTGAGGCGACCTACCTGGTTGTGGGAATCTACCATTGTGGTTTTCCTTGAGGCACACAGACAACCCTTCGCACTGCATTGTAAACGCGCTCACCACCCACTGCTCGGTCCAGCGAGGTGTGATCCTCGGGACGGAATGGGGCCGGGAGTACGCGAGGCGGCGGGTTACAACCTACCTTCGCGAGATCGGGCTAGAAGTGGACAGCGGGGAGATTTAGAGGCCGCGCCCTGACGACCGACGGAGCGCGATTCCGGCGTTGTTCGGCAGGAACCACCGAATGTCGGGTCAACCTAGCGCCAGGGATCCGTCAAGTCGCGCTGGCGGGGATAGAGGGTTTGCGTGCAGTCCAGAAGAATAGGCCACTCGTGCTTCTAGGTATTCCTCGCGATTTGTCGTGCGGTAGTTGCTTCGAATTCGCCGTCAAGGAGGCGCCAGCGTGAGTATTCTCGCGTGGATTGTCGTCGGCATTATAGCGGGATGGCTTGCGAGAATGGTCGTGCCAGGTGAGGGCCCCGGTGGCCTCATCGGTGACCTCGTGATCGGCATCGTTGGAGCCCTTCTTGGCGGATGGATCTTTAGACAGTTGGGGCATGCCGGCGTGACTGGGCTCAACATCGGTTCCATCGTCGTGGCTTTCATCGGTGGCGTGATCCTGTTGCTGATCATCCGCGCGGTCTCGGGGAAACGGGCCAGGGCCTAGAGAGGCAACGCATCACCCGATAGTCGAAGGAGGCCGCTCATGCTAAAGGAGTTTCGCGAGTTCATCATGCGCGGCAACGTGGTGGATATGGCGGTGGGGATCGTGATCGGCGTGGCGTTCGGCCAGATCGTCACGTCCCTGGTAAATGATATCATCATGCCGCCAATCGGGCTCCTGCTCCATGGGGTCGACTTTACCAATTTGTTCGTGCCGCTGCGTGGGGGGCCGTACGCCTCGCTCGCCGCTGCGAAAGCCGCGGGCGCCCCCACGATCAACTACGGAATTTTCATCAACACGATCATCGGCTTCTTGATCCTGGCATTCGTGATCTTCCTGATGCTTCGCCAGATCAACAGGATGCGGCGACCCGCACCCACAACAGTCCCCACGACGCGTGAGTGTCCTTTCTGTCTCTCCGCGGTCCCGCTCAAGGCAAGCCGCTGTGCGTACTGCACGTCGGAGTTGCGTCCAGCGTAGCCGCCACACGTCTGAGCCAGAGAGTGTTCGTTCGGCAGGACCCCTGCACCGAACAGTGACTCCTGTCTACCTCGGGTGAACGGGTGTGGCGGAGGGATGTGGGATTCAAACCCACGAGACCCCGCCGCACGGGTGCATTCGTGAGTAACAGCCGGCACGAACGCTGACTCCCCGGCCCGGAACCGCTCCGCCACACTTATTGTTAGGTAGTACCCATCCTTGCCTTGGGCTAGCCGCGTTCGGCAGGAGCCGCGTACCGAACACCAGGAACAGGCCAAGCATGGCTGAGCATGAGTTTCCCGGCTTCCTTCGAACCGTAGAAGGCGGCTACATCACCCACAAGGACTTCCTAACGTTCATTGCCGGCGCGTCCACCGCACAGGGTAATATGGAGGCACGAGCCAAAGCGTGGCTGCGGAAGCAGGGCGTCACCGGCCCGATTGAAGCATTGTCTCCGCAAGAGGTGACACGACTAACAGAGGCAGCCAAGAAAGTGATCCTCGCGAGGGTGGGGCGGGAACGACGGGCAATCCCGCGAGTTGAGGAAGTTGCTCCGACACCGCCGGACGAGAGCGAGCCGCCGCCCGAGGATAGTGCGAACCTGCTTGTCTCAGAGCGAGGCCGCTTTGCTGTGGTTCACTCACCACGTCAAGTAATTCGGGCCCGTTGTTCGCGGGACTGTTCACCTTGCGGCTCACGGGCCAAATGCGAAGCATTCCCTCCGATGCCGGCCGCATGAGACTCTTGGGGTCGCCTTCCGTCTCACCCAACCACACGGGCCAGTCGGACTCCTCGAGGATCACGGGCATACGATTGTGAACCTGCGCCATCTCGCCGTTGGCTTCCGTCGTCACGATCGTGAACGTGCATAGATAGCTATCTCTGTCAGCGTCGTGCCACGCTTCCCACAGGTCCGCGAGGGCTAACAAGTGGCCATCGGCGCGGCGTAGGGCTGTTTCTGCCGCTGCCCGGGTTGCGATTTCCACTCGTAGAGGTTTGACGCGGGAACGAGGCACCGCCGCTTCGCGAAGGCGTCACGGAAAAGGCCCGAGGTAGTCACCGTTTCCCCGCGAGCGTTGATCTGGCGCCGGGTGTGCATCGGATCCTTGGCCCATCGTGGCAGGAATCCCCATTGGAGGCGCTCAAGACGACGGCTCCCGGTTTCGACGTCGCGCAACACCACCATCGTGCTTTGACTGGGGGCGAGGTTCCACGTGGGCTCGATTCGCGGATCCGGTTCATAGCCCGCCCGAAAGAATTGTGCGACGAGTCCGGGGATCAGCTAGATACCGGGGCGGCCGCACATGGGGATTGCTTTTGTTCGGCGCTCAAGTCGTCCTGCGTTCCGGTTACTCTTCCGTCACGAGAGACGTGTCAGGACAAGATCCCGGAACCGAATCGACGGATGAACCACGCCCTCGTCGTTGAAGGGACGGAACCATTCGCGGAACTCGAGCCGCGGATCGATCACGCTGGACAACGCGAACAAGTGTCTTCGCTCCCAAGTCATCGTACGCGAGATCCCACAGCAGGCCGAAGTCCGCTTCCGTGCCACGAGCTTCGAGCGTCGCCTGAGCGAAATCGAGTAGGGCGTGAAAGGCGAGTTGTTCTCCCACACATGCCGGGCGAAATGCACCGCCGTCCCAGAGCTTTGCGCTCATCGCGAGGAAACCTGTGAGGAATTGACGGGCGAACGCCTCATCGTACGAAGCCCGATACTTCGAGGGGAGATATTCGGACGTCCAGGTGTCTTCGTTGGGCACGCCTTTGCTCAGCTCGTTCACCGCATCGAAGAAGTAGCGCGTGAGCAACACCGTCGCATCTCGTAACGCCGTCAGGTTGGGTTCGGAGAGCTCGCACGACTTCAGCCTTTTCGCCGCGATTGCCACTGAGTCACCCCCGAGAAATTTCAGGGAGGCGCGCTCCCCAACCCGGCTTCTCACCGTCTTGTCGCCTGCGCCGCCCGGTTAGTCGTTCTCCAGAGGACTCCCGAAGTACGCCTGACGGGGGGCTCGAGCGTTGAAGTCGGGGTTTTTGGCGGAGGGTTTGCGCCTCCGTCACTACTTGTACCATGGCCTCAACTCCCTCACAATCCGGCTTCTTCGTTCGCGGAAAATCGGGACAATGTGGCTAGCATGGTGTGGACAATTTGTCGTCGATGAACAGGCGATCGGAGCCAATGGCAGTGCAGACTGAAACGGCGAGTGCCTCAGGCGGCCGTCTATCGCGCGGCTTCGACGATCCAGCCGCCCCTCAGCTGCGGTGCCGATGCGGTCCTTGAGGACTCGTCGAGATTACACTATCGGACTTGTCGCGACGAAGCGAACGAACCCGAAGATTCCATAGCTCGCCAAAATAACGATTCCACTTTGGGTCGAAGAACTCACCGCCCGCGCTCGGATACAATGTCATTTCCCCGAAATACACTTTGCCGGCGTCGTAGAGGTCCACGCGGAGAAAGTCGAGCCCGTCACCGAGTCTCTCAGCGTACTCGAGCATCTCATCGAGATGGGGTGGGCGTGGCATCGGCTGGTCGATTGATTTCCCCCGCGTCTTCATCTCGATTCGATCCCAGGAGCGCGTGTACCCATTGTTTCGAACGTCAATGAATCTCCCGATGATCGCATAGATCAAGTGAACTTTGCCGCCAAAAACGTAGAACTTGTAGTCCACAGGGGCCGGCCCCCTACCGTCGCTGATAAACTCCTCTACGATGATCCGGGGTTCGATATGTTTGTACGCCCACTCCCGTGCGTAATTGTAATAGTTCCATCGCAGCCAGCATGTACATCTATCCAGGAGGTCGCGCCGGTCAAGGCGTGCCTTGTCGGGAACGAGATGGACCCAACCACTGCCGTGCGTGGCCTTCACCACGAATTTGTCCGGAAGATCGTCGAACGGAATGTCCGCCGGCGTCTTGGTTACCCAGTAGAGTCGTGGCAACATGTGTTCCCCGATTCTGTCCCGGACGTAGTCGCGCACTGCGTACTTGTCTTGCAGCGTAATCAACAGCGGTCGTCGATCAAAGATCAAGCGGTACAGCACCTTTTCGCTGAATGTCTTCGGAGAGATGAGATTCGGATACACACCGAATGTCCGCTTGTGCCCGCGCAGGGCGGCAAGCGCGATGAGCGCAGGCTCGGGCACCACCGCCTCGACTACTCGCCTGAGAACGCCGATTCCCCGTCTCATGATGTCGGCCAGCAAGTCAACCAGGTCGGTTAGGAAAACCGAACCTCGTGGGGCTCCTTTTCCGCTCGTAGTGCTTTCAGAGACACATGGCGTAGCCCGCGTCCGCGAACCGGCGGTATACCACTTCAACGACGAGTGTGGGTTTCACCTAGTGTGGCGTCAAATCTGTACGCAGCTCGCCCCAGTGGTCTCGGAGAGTCGGCACTGGCGCGAACCGACAGGTCTCGGCACGGGTCGCTTTGAGTTCTTCGGGGATCATCTTGCGAGTCTCCATTGAAAGCCCGCTGCCTACCGGCCCAGCGCTGACGCGCTCCCCTTTGAAGTGGGCCTTTCTATTACCTGACTGAGATTGCTTCTGTCTTGCCGAGTTCAACAGCTGTGCCCATTCTAAGAGAATTATGGATTTCTGCGACTCGATTGGTGTGGGTGATCAGATCGAGGATTTCCCGCTCGCTGGCACGGGCTTCGACTTTCACGGAGAAAGACACATTCTGCGCCCGAACAGGATCGCCACTCCAATCAGCATCCACATCCACCTGCACGCTTTGGATCGTGAGCTGCTGCTTCGCCGCTTCGCGGTACAGGTCGTTTGTGTAACATGCTCCAATGGCTAACAATAATAACTCGCCGCCGTTGAACCCGAGGCCCATCCCGCCTGCTTGCTCGGCTCGGTCTACCGTAACCGTGCGATGTCCGGTCCAGCCAACCGCCGCCGAAGCCCCGCGAATATTTCGTACGTGAACAGTCGTCTGGGCCATTCTGGTTCTCCTCTTCGAACGTTTTGAATGCGCTGGTTCTATCGCAGCACATTGCGTTGCTAGGTTTTGTGGCGCAGTCCATCACCTCCTCTCGCGGATACCGGCGAAGACTCCGAACGTGCCCGCATCGGCTCATCAATCCATTTCCTCATGGTCGAACGCTGCTTTCCCCGGTTCGGCCAGCATGGGCTAAGGGCGCGGGAAAGCTCGTCGGCCCTGGCTTATCGAGTCCAAGCCGTGTGAAGGCGCGCCGGGTTGTCGCGATCCACTTCACGCCGGGGAGGGAAACGCGTTGGACTAAGACGGGGGCTCATTCAATTCCTGCCCGCCCATCCGCGGCAAACGAGCCCGCCCCCGGCGACGACTCGGGAACGGGCTCTCGGTAACGCGACAGTAATCCTCGTTGTGCCAATGGGTGCTGAACGCCAGACATCTGCGGAGGCGTTTCAGCGACGTTGAATGCAGCTCGTCGGCGAGGCATTCTGAGTACTCGACTTCGACGGGCTTTTCTCCTCGCGGCTGCTGTCTATATCTCGCCCCGGACGATCCCACCCGCGAGAGTGGTGTTCGCTTGGCTCGTTGTTCTCGCTCGTCAGACGTTCGATCAGCAGGTTGACCGACTGCGGATCGAATTGCCGTCCTGTTTCGCAGCGTAACTCCACTATGGCCCGTTCATGCGACAATGCTTTGTGGTGGACGCGATACGTGGTCATCGCGTCGTAGCTGTCCGCGATCGCGAGAATCCGGGCCTCTTATTCATCAGGAACGCGCTTGCTCACGTACGCCCTTTGTATTTCCATAGGAGCCTCCCGGCTACGAAGCCAAACCGGCCGGGTACATCCTCGGGGCCTGGAAAGTTCGCTGATCTTGCAGGCAACCAGTCGTCTGCAACAAAGGCGCCGACAATGAGCCCCTGAATGACTGCCAGAATCACCTCGGCCTGCTTGACATTAGATCAACTTATCTTCCACGCGTGCCGAGTGGCCTCGTACAGCGAAGGTTTAGCGGCAGTCCGATTGAGATTGATATTGATGAGTCACGCCTTGTGCTTAAACGCTGCGGGTTCAGTAGCATCGCGGCGAATGATTTCCTTTGCGCGCCGTCCGCGAGCGGCGGGCGACGGAGCGGGTCCGGCGTCTCGGCCGGCATGGTTTGTGTGAGCAAGGGGGTGCGTGCCCGCGGCGACAATGCCCCAAATGGCACGATCTCGGCCTCGTGTTTTGCCAGCCGACCGGGAAGCCCGCCCGCGTCCACAACTTCCGACTGCGCGACCTCCAGCCACTGTGTCGGTGTTTGGGATTGCCCGACGGCGCGGGATTCACAACCTCCGCCACGCCCACGGGTCCTATCTCCTACAGCGGGGCGTCAGCATCAAGGTGGTGCAGGCGCGGCTCGGGCACGCCTCGGCCCAGTTCACGCTCGGCACCTACGCGCACGTGCTCCCGGGGATGCAGGAGCCGGCGGCGCGGGAGCCGAGCGGTGAGCGCGTCAATAGGCTACACCTCCATTGCACCTCCCGCAGAACGGAGGCAAGACACGGGAACTCGTGGAAAATAAGGGCGGGCGCATCTTAGGCCACGACTGTTAACCGGAGGGTTGTAGGTTCGAGTCCTACCCGAGGAGCCAGTATTTCGGTGCAATTTTTGTGCGTCCAATGAGTGGACCAAATCTTTCAATCCTCGGGGTCGGCGGTACGAGAAACAGAACAGTTTGCATCTGGGATACCTTTCATGACGTAGTTCACGTTGTCGCACGTCCCGTTCCACGGCGTGGTCGTGGCACGGCGTAGCGTTTCGACTCAAGTTGGAGGGCGCCATGTCGCCGCTCACGGTTTTTCTTAGCAGGCTGCTCGGGCTATACTGTACGCTCGTAGCGCTATCCATGATCCTTCACAAACAGGCCACCGTGGTGACGGTAACGGCCCTTCTTCATGACGCCCCCGCGATGTTTGTCGTCGGTGTAATCACGCTTGGCGCTGGGTTGGCGATGGTTCTCGCGCACAATATCTGGTCGGGTGGCGCGCTGGCGGTGATTGTCACCCTGATCGGTTGGACAGCGCTGCTCAAGGGTCTGCTCTTTCTGTTCCTGCCGCAGGACATGGAAGCTGGATTGTTCCTTGCGAATTTGCACTATCAGCAGCTCTTCTACGTGTACGCGGCCATTTCACTTATTGTCGGCATCTATCTGACCTATCGCGGATTCACATCGACCCCACATTCGTAAGGAGGTGCAAAGAGTTGCATCCGCGGATAGCATGGGGTTGTTGAGACTCCGCGGACCAGCACCTGAACGCAGGGATTATACAGGCTGCAATGGATATCCTAAACGACTTTCCCTACTTCCGATCTGGCATGTGTTTGGATATGAGCATGGTTCATCTGTTCAATTTCTCAGAGACCATGCACCGTCCGATGATCACGAGATCAAAATAGCCCAAACTCGCGAGTTCGGTTTGGGGTTCTTCCGGTTGTCAGCGGGACTAATAATACTGCTATTGCTGAAGTATCGGTTTGCCCTGAGCTTGGACACCCTGTGCCTTTTTCTTGGCTTCAGTTTCTGGGCACTACTCCTAGGCTGGTTGGCAGATAATTGGCAGATAAGAGGAACACGAAGGTATAGGGCGTGCGGGTCGGTTGCGGCGCGGCATGCACATGGGCGCCGACGAGAGCCACCCGCCCGCGACGAACCCCCTCGCGCTTACGGAAGGGGATTGTACGCCAGTCCCTTGACCGTTTCCCCGCATACGATTCATCCCCTACGCGGGCGCAACACCGGGCGGGGCCGGTCGGGCGGGAAGCGACACTCGCACGGTGGTCCCCCGGCCCACGACGCTTTCGATCGTGAGCCGTCCGCCGTGCCGCTCTGCGACCGCTCGTGCGATCGCCAACCCCAGCCCATAGCCGCCGCGGGCCCGTTGGCCTTGATAGAATGGGTCCGTCACCAGGGGCAACTCCTCCGGTTGAATCCCGGGCCCGCGGTCCTCGACCTCGGCGATGGCGTGTCCGCCATGCGCGCGGACGCGCGCCGAGACGGTCCCGCCTGCCGGCGAGAACTGGATCGCGTTCTCGACGATCGCCGTGATCATGTCGGCGGCGGCGTCGCGGTCCACGCGGATCCACGCCGGTTCACCCTCGACGCCGACCGTGACGCCCTTCTGCTGCGCCGCCGCCGCAAGACCTGTCACCACGTCCTGTACGACTTCGCTGAGATCGATCAGCGCGACCTGGGTTTTCGCGTCTGTTTCAGCGCGGCCGAGGGCGGTGAGGCGCGCCGCCAGCGCCTCGATCCGCTGGGTTTGCTGCGCAATCGTGCGAAGCGCCTCATCGGGCGAGAGACCCCGTCCCGCCTGCGCCAGCTCCGCGGACGTCTTGATGACGGCGAGCGGCGTGCGGAGCTGATGGGACGCCAGCGCCACGAACTCGCTGCGCTCCCGCACCGCGTCGTCGAGCGGTCGAAGGGCCAAGCCCGCGAGCGCATACCCGACGGGCAGGGCGACGAGGCCCCCCGTCAACGTCAGCGCGGTCAGCACCCGCAGCACCTCGCGCAGCACGCTGATCTCCTCCTGGCAGGGAGTGGCGATCACCTGCATGCCGCCGCCGGCGATCGGCACATGGAGGACCGCAAACGCGCCCACCTGAGGGTCGGTGACGATCCGGAACCCTTCCCACGACGCCACCGAGCCTTCCAGCTGAGGAATCCCGACCAGCGGTCGGCCCCGCTCGTCGACCACGACGTAGAGCTGGCTTCCCTCGATGCCCGAGACGCGCATTGCCGCGATCTCCAACCGCTCGTACAGGCGGGCGTAGGTAGCGCTCTTGAGCGTCACGTACGCGCCCGACGCCAGGGCGCCGAGCACCCCCGTGACCACGAGCGCCCCCAGCAGGGCGACGCGCCACCGGCTTCGGCGGAGCAGCCGGAGATGAAAGGTAGGCGCGAGGCGGCTCACGGCGTGGGGCGCTGGTCCGCGGTCGCGATGCGGTACCCGTGTCCGGGGACCGCCGCAATCTGTCCCGTCCAGCCGCTGCCCCGAAGGCGGCGGCGGAGCCGGGAGACCGTCGCGTCGACCACGTTCGCCCGAGGCGCCTCGCCGGGCCCCCAGACCCGTTCCAGGATGGCGTCCCGCGACAACACCCGGCCGGCGTGGCGCAACAGATATTCCAGGACGTCGAACTCTCTCGGCGGCACGTCCAGCGCCCGCCCCTCGACCGTGACTTGCCGCTCCGCGGGCTCGAGGCGCAGGGCTCCGAAGACCAAGGCCTCCGGGACAAACAAGTCTTGGGGTCGCCGCAGCAGCGCGCGGAGGCGCGCCAGCAGCTCTTCAAACGCGAAGGGTTTGACGACATAGTCGTCCGCGCCCGCGTCGAGCCCGGCGACCCGGTCGCGCACGCCGCTGCGCGCCGTTAGACAGAGGACCGGTGTTCGGATCCCGGCTTCCCGCAGGCCGCGGAGCAGCGTCAGGCCGTCGAGGTTCGGGAGCATCAGGTCCAGGATCAACGCATCGAACGCTCCGGCGCTCGCGATGTCGTAGGCTTCGGCGCCGTCCCGCACCCACTCCACGCGGTACCCGTAACTCTCCAACCCCCGACGGACCACGTCTCCGAGCGCCTCATCGTCCTCGATCAACAGGAGATGCATCGATACACTCACCATCTCGATCGGCAAATCCCGGCTCCCCACAGAGCGCGCCCCAAGTATACCCACGTCCGCGCAGGATCTGCAAATTTGCGTCATCGTCCCGTCATCTCGGCGTGGTAGCCTCGGAGTGCGCTTTCTCCCCTGACGCGGCCGCCGGTGCTGCGGCGGCCGCCGGACGGTTGGATCGCCCGCCGGTGATCTCTTGCCGGGTCGACCTCCCCTTGCCGCGCGAGGGCCTGCACGGAGGGCTGCTCGGGGTTATCCCGCAAAGCGCCCGGCGCGGGGTGTCGTTTGTGGGGCCGGGCGATCCCCGGCCCCGCAAACTTGTGTGCTCACGGCGCCCCCGTCCCGCAAGCGCTGTGTCGTCCTGTCCCGGGATCCCCTCCGGGCAGCGACGTGCTCCCCGTGATCAACCGCGCGCTGCGCTCGCTCGTAAAGTAGGCCCACGCCCATTCGGACAGCACGGCGAGACGGTTGCGGAAGCCGACGAGCAGCAACAGGTGGACGAACAGCCACATCACCCACGCCGCGAACCCCGATACGTGCAACCGGCCGAATTGGGCGACGGCGGCCCGGCGGCCGATCGTGGCGAGGGTGCCTTTGTCGGCGTAGCGGAACGTGGCCCGGGGACTCCCGCGCACGCTCCTCCACACGTTGGCCGCCGCGACCGTGCCCTGCTGGGTCGCGACCGCGGCCAGGGCCGGCAGGGGAGAGCCGTCTTCCGCGCCGAACGCCGCGAGGTCGCCGACGATGAAGACCTCCGGGTGATGCGGCAGGCTGAGGTCCGTGGCCACGCGAATGCGCCCCGCGCGATCCACTTGCCCGAGTTGCGTGCCGAGCGGCGACGAGGTGACGCCGGCGGCCCACAGCGCGACCGCCGCCGGGAGGGCCTCGTTCCGCGTTCGCACCACGCCGGGCTCGACGGCCGTCACGATTGTGGACGTGCGGACCTCGACGCCGAGCCGGGTCAGTTGCTCGACCGCCTTCCGCGACAGATCTTCCGGGAAAGCCGGGAGGATGCGCGGGCCGCCCTCGACGAGCACGATTCGCGCGTCCCGGGGATCGATGCGCGAGAAGTCCCGTGCCAGCGCCCGCCGCGCGATGTCCGCGAGGGCTCCGGCGAGCTCCACGCCGGTCGGTCCGCCGCCGATGACGACGAACGCCGGTCCCGGACCCGCTGGATCGCCGCCGATGGCGGCGTCGCGCTCGGCGAGCTCAAAGGCCAGCAGGACGCGGCGTCTGATCTCAAGTGCGTCCTCCACGGTTTTGAGCCCCGGCGCCAGCGCTTCCCACTCGGGATGCCCGAAGTACGAATGGCGCGCGCCCGTGGCGACGATGAGGTAGTCGTACCGCAACACACGATCGGCGAGGCGGACCGTCCGCGCGGCCACGTCGATCTCGGTGACGGCACCGAGGATCACGTCGACGTTCCGGCGCCCGCGCAGAATGCGCCGGATCGGGTAGGCGATCTGGCCGGGCGACAGCACGGTCGTCGCGACCTGGTACAACAGCGGCTGGAACGTGTGGTGGTTCTTCCGGTCGATGACGGTAACGTGAACCGGATGCCTCGCCAGCGCGCGGGCCGCGGCGAGGCCGCCGAACCCGGCCCCGACGACGATCACGCGGGGGCGGGATCCGTTCATCGCACGCGCCCCCCCGATCCGGCCCCGGCCGGGGTGCAGGATCGCGGCCCTGGGACCCCGTAGCGTAGTCTCTGCGCTCGCATCGATGCCTCCGGAGGACGCCCGTGGCGCAAGAGTTGTGGACGACGACGATCGAGACGCCGGTCGGGCCGTTAGTCGCGATCGCGACGTCGCGCGGACTGTGCGTGCTGGAGTTTCAGCGCGACGAGCGGCTCTCCTTGCAGTCGGCGTACCTGCGGCGTTGGTATCCGAGCATAACCCGAAGCGAGGGCGCCAACGCGCATCTCGACGGCGCGCGCACCTGGCTCACGCGCTACTTCGCGAGTCGGTTCGACGCCCTCGACGAGCCGCCGCTCGATGTGCGCGGGACGGTGTTCGAGTTGGCCGTGTGGCGGGCGATGCGGCACGTCGCGATCGGGTCCGTGAGTACGTACGCCGCGCTCGCGGAGCGGGTGGGCAGCCCCCGAGGCGCCAGAGCGGTCGGCGCGGCATCCGGGCGCAATCCCGTGTGCATCATCGTGCCGTGTCACCGGATCGTGGGATCGGACGGGTCGCTCGTGGGATACGGCGGCGGGCTCGGGACGAAGCGGCGGCTGCTGGAGCACGAAGGGGCGATCCCATCGCTCCTGCCCGGGACGCGCGGGTTCTCGCCGGCCGCCGTTTGAGCTCCCGGGCGAGGCTATCCCAGGATGCGGTCGACGACCATGGCCGCAAATAGGAGGGCCAGGTAGAGGAGCGAGTACCCGAACAGGTTCATCTCCGCGCGCGGGCTGCGCTTCGTGAGCACCGTCCACGCCAGCAGCACAAACACGGCGTCGAGGACGACGGCAAGCGCGAGATACAGCGGTCCCAGAGCATGCAGGGGCGCATAGAGCACGAGCGTCGAGGCCGAGAGCGCGAGGGAGTAGAGGAAGATCTGCCGACGCGTCTCCTGTTCGCCCCGGACGACCGGCAGCATCGGCACGCCGGCGGCGCGGTAGTCGTCGGTCTTGGCGAGCGCCAACGCCCAAAAGTGCGGTGGCGTCCACAGGAACACGATCGCGAACAAGGCCACGGCCGGCGCCGCGAGGTGTCCGCTGGCTGCGGCCCAACCGACGAGTGGCGGCACCGCGCCCGCGGCTCCGCCGATGACGATGTTCTGCGGGGTCGTTCGCTTTAACCATCGCGTGTACACGGCCACGTAGAAGACGAGGCCGGCCGTCGACAGCGCGGCGCTCAACACGTTCACGCCCCACGCCAGGACGACGATCGAGAGCAGGCCGGTGGCGATCCCGAATCCCACCGCCTGCGCGGGACGCAGCCGGCCCGACGGAACCGGGCGCAGGCACGTTCGTTGCATCACCGCGTCGATGTCGCGGTCGAGGTACATGTTGAACGCGTTCGCGGAGCCCGCGGCGAGCGTTCCCCCGAGCACGGTGAGCAGGAAGATGGACAGCGACAGGTGATGTGGTGCGGCGACGATCATCGTCGTCACGGTGGTGACGAGGAGCAGCAGGATGATCCGCGGCTTCATCAGCATGAGGTAGTCTCGGGCCACCGCCGAGAGGGTGCGGACCGCCGACGGGCGATCGGGGATCGACGTCCAGGCAATGGCCTCGGCGGGGTCGTCGACGGAACTCCCCGCGATCGTGCGCAACGTCTTCGATCCGGCCCGCACACCCGCGCGCGCCGGTTTCGGTTGCGGGCCGGCGAGCGTGGTCAGCACCACCAACACGCCGAACAGCGCGGCCGCGAGCGCGAGATGCACGCCCTGCACCGTCGGCGACAGTCGGGTGGCGACGTTGAGGACGCCGGCGGCGAACTGGGCGAGCACCAGGACGACCGCGAGGTTGGCCACCGCGGCCAGACCGCGGACGCCTGTCCGCGCCGCCGCGGCCGCGGTGGCGAGGACGAGGATGGTCACGATCACGCCCCAGGCGCGATGTAGCATGTGGACGTGCGCCTGCCAGTCCGGCGGGAAAAACACGGATCCACGGCAGGCCGGCAGGGACGGGCACGCAAGCGCCGCGCCGCTCGATCCGAGGACCCCCCCGATCAGGATCATGATGTAGGTCGCCGCCAGCGTCAGCCACGCGAGCCCGCGGAACGAGGCCGACACGGGCAGCGGCTCCGCGGAGCCTCGCAGCGAGATCACTGCCTGGACCAGCAGGCCGGCCAGGAACAGCATCGCCACGCCGAGGTGCATCGTGACCAGTTGGGGCGTGAGATTCATCTTAACGGTCGCGCCGCCCAACACGACCTGCACCGCCACCAGGGCGAGAATGACGACCGCCGTCTGGCCGGCTCTCGGGACTGCACGTCGCGCCGCGAACGCGGCGATCGCGGTGGCGAGGACGAGCACGCTGACTGAGGCCGCGACCAGGCGGTGCGCGTACTCGATCAAGATCGGGCCTTCGAGCGGGGGCACCAACCGGCCGTGACACAGAGGCCAGTCGGGGCACGCCATGCCCGACCCCGTGATGCGGACCAGCCCTCCGAGGAGAACCAGCAGGTACGCCGCGACGGCGGTCGCGACGGCGAGTCCCTGATATCGGCGTACCGCGGGCGAGAGCATCTGGCTCACGTGAGGCAACCCCTACCGATCTGCGCGAAGCACTTTTTCATACTAACGCCACGTCTCGGCCCGCACAAGGGCTCGGCGCGGCTCACCGGCCCCCGAAATGGGCATGGTTGCCGTCGGAGGCGGCCCGAGAGAGGTAGGAACGGTCGGCCTCGGCCAGGAAGACGAGGTGGGTTATCATGGTCGCACGTGAGCTCAAAAGACGACTCGGATGCCTCGCGCTGGCCATCCCCGTGGTCGCGGCGGCGTTGATGACGGCGGACGCGGCGCCGCTGATCCCGACCTCCGACCAGGTCGTCGACCGCCTCCTCAACGCCAACGCCGGTGGTCCCAGCGTCGCGGCGGCGGACGTGCGGTTCAAGTTCCGGCTCAACAAGCCTGTGACCGAGCCGCCCGACTGTGAGTTCGACGGCACGATCCAGCTCGTGGAGGGCCGGCAGCAGGTCAGCATCGGGCGCAGCACCGGCGGCTTTCAGTGCTGGGTCTTGAACAAGTTCATGATCGGGCGTCTCTTCCAGGGCACGGAACCACCGTCCCAGTTCTTGGCACGATTCGAGTTCTGGGTGCTCGGCTGGCGCCTGGTCGAGGGCCATCCGTTCTACCTGGTCGAAGGCACGGCGCGGAACCCGAAGAACAATCCACGCGGCATGATCGGCTGGATCGACTACGACCGCGGGCTCGTCACCGACGGCACGCTGCGGTATGCGTGGGGCGACATCGACAGCGTCCAGCGATACCAGCGGATGTCGGGCGCGTGGGTGTTGGTGTATCAATACCTGGAGACCTCACGCTTCGGCGCGTCGATGGAGGCGCAGTACAGCAACTTTCAGTTCGGGACGCGCTGACCGGGCTATCCGCGGCGCCGCCAGTCCGCGATGTTGCGCGTCTCGTTGTCGAACGGGCTCACGTTTCGTCCCACGTCGAGGCTCGAGGCGTGCGCCGACACCAGCTTGCGGTCGACGAGCGGGATCGACACCGCCTGGGACGCGACCAGGTCGTTCATCCTGATCCACAGTTCCGCGTTCTTCTTCGGATCGAGCTCGCGCTGCGCCTGGTCGTAGAGCTTGTTGAACTCGTCGTTCTGCCAGCGCGGGTAGTTGAAGCCGGACCAGTTGTTCTCCTTCTGCGGCAGGTCCTTCGCCGGGTCCCCGCTGTAGTAGCGGGTCATGTAGCCGCTCGGGAACGGCGAGCCGTACGTTGAGGTGAGCATCTCGACGTCGGTGTAGAAGTGGGCGTCGGTATCGTTGTTGCCGGGGTTCGTGCTGAAGTACACGCCCGCGTCCACGGACTTGAGCGTGGTCACAATCCCGAGCTGCGACCAGCCGGCCTTGACGATCTCCTGTTCCTTCTGCCGCAGCGTGTTCACGGTCGTGACGAACGTCATCTGGAGCTTGACGCTCCCCTTCGCCCGGACGCCGTCCGGCCCCCGCCGGTAGCCGGCCTCGTCGAGGACCTGGTTCGCCTTCGCGACGTCGTAGACAATCTTGGTGTTCTTCGAGGCCAGGCTTGTAGGCGTGGTCAGCACATTCGCCGTGGCGTCGCCTTCCAGCCCGTACAGTTCCTTGGCGATCGTCTGCCGGTCGATCGCCAGCGCCAGGGCTTGGCGGACCTTCGGGTCGGTCAGGAACGGGTGCGGCGCTTTGAGGGAAGAACGCTGCCCGTCGATCTCCTTGTTCGGGTCGGTCATGTTGCACAAGATCATCTCCACGCCGCCGCCGTCGCCGGTGATGACGGCGCCCCGGCCCCCCTGGGCGAGGTGCTGCAGCACCGGCCACTCGACCTGGAGGTTCCACGCGTAGTCGTACTCGCCGGTTTCCAGCACCGCCCGTGCGGCCGACGTGGCGTCCCCGCCGCCCTTGAGCTGGATCTGGTCGAACGCCGGCTTGTCGGGTTCGCGATAGGTCTCGTTGATCGAGTACACGACGAGATCCCCTGGTCTGAACACGTCGACCTTGTACGGGCCGGTGCCGAACGACTTGGTGTTGAACGGCGCGTTCCGCGCGTTGGCGCCGACGTACGCGTCGAGCGCGTGGCGCGGGACGATCTGACCGTTGGTGCCGACGAACGGGAGATACCAAGCGGGCGTCGGTGCCTTGAACGTGACCTTCACGGTGTACGGATCGAGCGGCTCCACTTTCGCGACGTTCGTGTAGCTGCCGTACGTGGTCGCGCCGCTCTCCTTGTTCAGGACGAACTGGTAGGTGAACACGACGTCGTCCGCCGTGAACGGCCGGCCGTCCGCCCAGGCGACCCCGCGTTTCAGCTTGTAGGTCACCGACGTCCCGTCTGGGGCGACCTGCCCGTTGGCGCGGGACGGCACCCCCGCCGCGAGCACCGGGGTGAAGTTGCCCGCCGCGTCCACGGTGAGAAGCGGCTCGCAGCAGAGGCGCGCCGCTTCGAAGTCCTTCGTGCCGTGGGACAGGTGGGGGTTGAGGATCGTCGGCGCCTGCCAGTACAGCAGCTTGAGGGCGCCGCTGCCACCTCGTTTCCCGGGCGCGGCGCCCCACGCCGGCCGGGACGCGGTGGCGAGGCCCGCAGCGAGGGCGCTGCCGGACACTCCGAGCGCGGCCAGTCGGACGATCGCCTCGCGACGGCTGAGTCGGTCGGTTCGAAGCGTGCGAGCGAGACGTCCGGCATCGTGTCCTGGCATGATCTCCTCCTGATCCGGCGGCCGTGTTCGCGTCCTCGGAGCCGGCCGCGGTACGTTCGACCCGACCGTCCGGCGACTCCTGCCGCTCGGCGCGCCCTGGCGGCGCGTGAAACGCCCGCGCGCTTGCGATGCGCGCACCGCGACGCGCGTTCCAGGGGAACCCTGTGCCTACTCGAATGTTGATAGCGGTACAGGCGGAACGATGGACCCGGCTGCCCGCCGGCCCGTTGCCCGCCGACGTGAGGAGGGAGCGCGGTGATCGATCTGGAGGCCGTCTCGCAGTCCGAGTTGACGACGTTCAACCGCACGATCGCCCAATGGACGCGTCTGTCCGGCACGAGCGACGAGCGGGCCGCCGCCGAGTACGTCGCGCGGCAGCTCAAGGCGTTCGGCTACGCGACGCAGCTCGTCGTGCACGACGCGTACATCAGCCTGCCCGGCGCCGCGACGTTGCGCGTCACGAGCCCCGAGGCCCGGGCGCTGTCGGTGATCACCCACTCGATGGGCATGCCGACGCCTCGCGGGGGGCTCACCGCGGAGCTCGTCTATGCGGGGAAGGGCGGCGTGGACGAACACAAACGTGCGGGGGCCGCCGGTAAGTTCGCGCTCGTCGAGGGGCGCGCGACCCCGCAGCTCGCGGTGAACGCCACCGCGGCCGGCGTTGCGGGCATCGTCTGCATCAGCGGCCGGCACGCACACGAGATGTGCTGTTCGCCGGTGTGGGGGAACCCGTCGCGGCGGACGGCGGAGGAGCTGCCCGAGGTGGTGTTGCTCTCGGTGCACCGCGCGGACGGAGAGGCGCTGCGCGAACTCTGTCGGGCCGGTCGCGTGGACGTGCACGCCACGGCCGAGGTGCAGACCGGTTGGACCACGACCCCGATCGTTGTCGCCGATCTCACCCCCGGGCACGCTGAGGCTGAGGACCGATTCGTCCTGTTCTCGGGGCACCTGGACAGCTGGTACGTCGGCGCGATGGATAACGGCAGCGCGAACGCGACGATGCTGGAGGTCGCGCGCGTGCTGGCGCCGCATCGGAAGCGGTTGCGACGCGGGCTGCGGCTGGCGTTCTGGTCCGGTCACTCCCACGGGCGCTACTCGTCATCGGCGTGGTACGCCGACACGCACTGGCTCGAACTGCGCGCGCGCTGCCTGCTGCACGTCAACATCGACTCCGTGGGTGCGGTCGACGCAGACGACTTCGGCACCAACTCAATGCCGCAAACGGCCGGCGTCGCCAGCTGGGCGGTGCGCCGGGTCGCGGCGGCGGAGCTCGACGCCCACCGCGTCGGGCGCAACTCCGATCAGTCGTTCCTCGGCGTAGGGGTCCCCTCGATCTTCGGCTCGATCTCTCGGCAGGCCGACGGCACGCTCGGGTGGTGGTGGCACACGCCGCACGATACGCTCGACAAGATCGATCCGGCGCGGCTCGTGCGAGACGCCAAGATCTTCGTGCTGGCGCTCGACCGGATCCTGACGGATCCCGTGGTACCGCTCGACTACGACGCGGCGGCGACGGACCTGCGCGAACAACTGGCGCTGCTCGCGGGGGCGGCCGGCCCGTCGTTCGACCTCACGCCCGCCGTGGCAGCGGCATCCCGCCTGGAGACGCTGTGCCGGCGCCTGTCCCGCGCCGGCGCGCGCGGCCGGAACGGCGGTGCGCCGGCCGCGGCGATCAACACCTGCATCCATGCGCTGGGTCGGTCCCTGGTTCCCGCGACATACACGTCCGCGGGCCGGTACGCGCACGATCCCGCGCTCGAGACCGTGTTCCTGCCGGGCCTGCAACCGGCCGCAACGCTCCCGTCGATCGGTGGGGACAGCGACGCAGGCAGGTTTCTGCGCGTGGACCTCGTGCGGGCGCGGAACGCGGTGACGGACGCGATCCACCATGCGTGCCGCTCGGTCGAGGATTGCCTCGCGTCCCTCGCTGGGCCCGGCAAAGGCGCCGCCGGTGCGCGCCCCCGGCGGAAGCCCGCGCCGCGGCGTGCGGCCGGGTCGCGGCCGGCCCGCGCAACCGCGCGACGTGCTAGCGGCGGAAGCCGCCGGGCTGCCCGCCGAGCACGGCCTCAATCTCGGCGAGCGTCGCCCGGCACACGTCGCCGGGGTACGTCTGCTTGAGCGCGGCCATCGCGGCTCCGTAGCTCAGCCCGGCGTCGACGTCGCCCCGGAGGTAGCCGTACAAGAACCCGGAGGCGAACGCGTCGCCGCGCCCGATCCGGTCCACGACTTCGCCGGGATACGCGGCGTGCCGCCGCACCCCGGTGCCGTCGCGGGCGAGCGCGCCGGCCGCGCCGAGCGTCAGCACCAGCGTGCCGCAGTGGAATCGCTGGCGCAACGTGCCGGCGGTGGATTCCGGATCGCCCTCCACGCCGAACACCGCACGGGCGTCACGCTCGTTGAGGAAGACGACGTCGCGCTCGCGCAACAGGGGTTCCAGGACCTCGCGCGCCGCGGCCGGCGTCCACAGCGTGGCGCGATAGTTCACATCCAAGGAGACGCGGACGCGTCGCCGTTGCGCCTCGACGATCGCCCGCTCGACGAGCCGGCGCGGCCCGGTGCCGAGCGCCGGCGTGATCCCGGTGAGGTGAAGCAGGGAGGCGCCGTCGAGGACCGACCACGCGATCTCATCCGCGTCGATCTCCGAGAACGCCGAGTCCAGGCGATAGTACAGCACCTCGCCGCTCCGCGGTGGCGCACCCGGTTGGACGAATACGAGGCCGACCCGCCCTTGCGGCGCCCAACGGATGCCGTCGACGTTGACACCCAACCCCGCGAACGCGCTCGCGACGCGCCGGCCGAGCGGGTTCGCCGGAAGCCGCGACATCCACGCCGTCCGGACCCCGAGGGCGGCGAGGTTGGCGCACACGTTGGCTTCCGCGCCGCCGACCTGCACCGTGTAGGCGGCAGCCGTCTCCAAGACGTCCGCGCCGGGGGGCGTGAGCCGGACGAGCGCTTCGCCGATCCCGACGACGTCGAACCGGGCGGTGCTCACGCGCTCCCGCCCTGCCGGACCCCCTTGACCTGCGCGGTGATCACCTCGGCCCGCGCCCGCACCGCCGCGGCATTCACCGGCTGATCCGCGGGACCGACAAGGGCCGAGCCGATGCCGACCGCCGCAGCACCCGCCGCCAGCCACTCGCGGATGTTGTCGGGCCGCACGCCCCCGGTCGGCAGGAGGCGCACGTGCGGGAGCGGGCCGAGGAGCGCCCGTACGTGCGCCGGCCCGCCCGATTCCGCGGGGAAGATCTTGACGAGTTCGGCGCCGGCGTCCACCGCGGCGAGCACCTCAGTCGGCGTATACGCGCCGGGAACGGCCAGCACGCCGCGCCGCCGCGCGACCTGAACCATCCCGGGGCAGAGCGCCGGGCTCAACAGGAACTGCGCCCCGGCGTCCACGGCGGCGTCGGCCGTCGCGGCGTCGGTGACGGTGCCGGCGCCGATGAGGATCTCCGGAAACCGCTCGCGGAGCGATCGGATCACGGCCGGCGCGTCGGGGACGGTGAACGTGATCTCGATCACGTCCATCCCGGACGTCGCGAGGATCTCCGCGACGTCCGCCGCCCACGCCGTGGAGCGCGTGCGGACGATCGGCACGACCCGCCCGCGCAGGATCGTCGCGAGGGCCTCGTGGGCGTCGACGGCGGCGCTCATGGGACGGTCTTCGCCTGCCGGCGCTGCCAATCCTCGGCGAACAGGTTGAAGTGTTGCCGGCGGTACGGGTGGGCTTCGATCACGTCCTCGTTCAGCGTCACGCCCAACCCGGGGCCGGTCGGGAGGCGGAAGTAGCCGTCGGTGACCTGGGGGAGCCCCAACGCGGTGTCGTTGACGAACGGTTCCGCGAAGTCGTTGAAGTACTCCTGGATCTTCAAGTTCGGGATGCACGCGGCCAATTGGAGCACTGCGGCGGTCCCGACCGGGCCGCTCACGTTGTGGGGGGCCACGACGAGGCCGTACGCTTCGGCCATCGCGGCGATCTTCTTCGTCTCGAGCAGCCCGCCGCAGTGGGTGAGGTCGGGCTGCAAGACGTCGGCGACGTTCTCCGCCAGCAGATCCCGGAACGCCGCCCGAGTGTGGAGCCGCTCCCCCGTGGCGATCGGGATCGTGGTGTGCGCGGCCACGCGCGCCAGCGCGCCGGGTTGGTCGGGCGGCACCGGTTCCTCGATCCACCCCGGCGCAAAGCGCTCGAGGTCGCGGGCGAGCGCCGTCGCCTGGGACGCCGTGAATCTGCCGTGCATCTCGACGAACAGCTCGACCTCGGGGCCGACCGCATCCCGCACCGCCTCGACGAGCGCAACCGATCGCAGGTGCTCGTGGCGCTCCAGTTCACCGGCCCCCGCCCCGAACGGATCGAACTTCATGGCGCGATAGCCGCGGGCGACGACCCGGCGCGCCGCCGCGGCAAACTCGTCCGGCGTGCGGGCCACCTGGTACCAACCGTTTGCGTACGCCTTGATCTTGTCGCGGCAGGCTCCGCCGAGCAGTCGGTACACGGGTTGACCGACCGCCTTGCCGATCAGATCCCAACACGCCATCTCGACGATCGCCAGCGCGGTCATCTCGACCGCCGCCGGTACCTCGTAGTCGTTGCGCGTTACCCGCAGGAGCAGATCCTCGATGTTGAAGGGGTCGCTGCCGATCACGTAGCGATGGACGGCGGTCTCCAGGTACGCGGCAACCGCCTCCTCCCGGTTGACGGGGCGGGCCTCGCCGATGCCTTCCAGCCCGTCGTCGGTCCGCAGACGGGCGAGCACGAAGTTCCGCCACGACGATCCCATGACGTAGATCTTGACGTCTGCGATCCTCATCGCACCCTCCCGCGCGGTGCCGATGCCCGGTCTGCCGGAGCGCCTAGCTCTGGAGATACTTGTTGAACCAGTCCAAGGTGAGCTTCCAGGCGTCCTTCGCGGCGTCGGCGACGTAGGTCGTGCGGGCGTCGTCGAAGAACCCGCGGCCGGCCTTCGGCTCGACCTTGGACTGCCAGACGATGCCCGCCTTCTTCGTCGCGTCGTCGAACCCCTGAAGGCCGTCGGTGGCGGACTTGTCGTCGTCGCCGAACAGCGCGAGCACCGGCGCGGTGATCTGCGGCGCGGCGGTCGGATCCGGCGTTTGCGAAGGGAAGACGACCGCGGCTTTGATGTCCTTGTTCGCGTTGATCAAGAACAAGGTCAGGCTCGCGCCGAGTCCAAATCCGATCACCCCGATCCTTGTCTTCGACACCTGGGGTCGCGCCTCCAGATAGCGGATCGAGGCGTTCAACTCGTTGAGATAGTCCGTCGCGGACATCGCTTCCAACGCGGCGATGACCTTTGCCTGCTCCCCCACTTTCGCGGTGCCTCCGAGCCGGGACAGCAGGTCCGGAGCGAGCGCCGTGTAGCCCACCCGTGCAAACCGCCGCGCCACATCGCGGATGTGCTCGGTCAGGCCGATGGCGTCGTGCAGGACCAGAATGCCCGGATAGGTCTCGCCGCCGACCGGCGCCGCGAGATACCCCTGCATCGTGCCGATGAGCCCAGGATACTCCACGGCGCTGGCCGTGATCGCGGGGTCTTGAGGCGAGACCGTGACGGCCTTGGCGTCGGCCTTGTTCGGGGGTGACCCGGGCGGCGGGGGCGGGGCGGCCGGGGCCGCCCAGACGGTCCGCCCGGCGAGATCCGCAAGCAACGCGGCGCCCGCCGCGCCCGCGGCGAACGCTTGCCGGAGTAGCGTCCGACGTCCCAGTCGCGATCCTGCGAGCAGCGGGTGAACCATCACCGTTCTCCTGCCTGCGCGTCCGCGCCGCTGGTAGACATACGTGATCCGCTCGGCATCGGGTTCCACCTCGGATGGGTGTCCTTCGGGAGGATCAGCGCGATCGCGAGGGCTGCGATGGGTAACAATGTGGTGATGTCCATGGCCCTCAACACGCCCCACCGGTCGGCGACGACACCGAGCGCGGTCGTCCCGACCCCGCCCATGCCGACGGCGAACCCGATGATCAGCCCCGAGATCAGGCCGATCCGGTGCGGGATCGCGTTTTGCGCCATGACCATCGCGACCGCAAACGTGCTCACGACGGCCATGCCGGAGATCAGGGCAGCGAGCATCGGCCACGCCCCCATGGTGCGCGGAATCAGCCAGAGAAACGGCGGCAGCACTGCCATCGAGATGATGAGCATGCGGCGATGCCCCCACCGATCCGCGGCCATCCCGCCCAGCAGTGTGCCGATCCCGCCGGCGCCCAGGAACACGCTGACGAGCACGCCGGCGTAGGTCGCGTTCATGTGCCGGATTCCCGTGAAGTACAGCGGGATATAGCTCGCGGTGCCCACCTGGACCCACGACCGCAGCACCACAAATGTCACAAGCAGGCCGACGATCCAGACCGCCCCGCGGGACATCCCGGTCCGCATCGACTCCCGCGAGCGGACGGGCGCCGCGGCGATCGCGTCGCCGCCGGGTGCCGACGCCGCCCACGGTGACACGATGCGCCACATCAAGATCGCGCCGATGATCGCGAACGGAAGGATGTAGGTGATCCCGTACTTCCCCCACACGGTGATTGCGATGCTGGTGGCCGCCGGGCCGAGGCCGTAGCCGAGGTTTCCCCCGACCGAGAAGTACGACATCCCGGTCGCGCGGCGGGGGCCGCTCGCAAGTCCCGCATGTTTGTACCCTTCGGGGTGGAACGCGGCGACCCCCAGTCCGGAGACGAAGATCATCGCTACCACCATCGCGTAGTGCTGGGCCGCGACCGCCAGGACCATGCCAGCGCTCGCGACCAGCGCACCTACCGGCATCAGCCAATGCATCTTCACCCGATCGCTCAGCACGCCGAACACCGGCTGGATCACCGACGAGCTGACGTTCGCGAGCAGGACGATCAGTCCCAGCTCCGTGTACGAGAGATGATACTCTGTCCGGAACACCGGGAGCAGGGCGGGGAGGCCCCCCTGTGAGAGGTCGGTGGCGAGATGGCCGTAGCTGAGGGTCGCGAGAATACGCCGATTCACGAAATCGTGTTCGACGGGCCGCGCCCCCGCCCCTGGGCGGACGGCCCGCCGGCGCGCAGTCATGGGACCGCGCCGCGGATGCGCGGGGAGGCGGCGACCGGGCGGCGAGGTCGCTTGCGGACTCGCGGGCTCCTACGGGGCGGCGACGGTCACGCTCGCGGCCGTTGTGTCGGTCACGCTCGCGCCGGCCGGTACGATGACGTGTCCGCCGCTGACGAGCGCGCCGACCAACTGGCCGGTCGGGCGTGCCGCGAGCGCATCGGCAACGCTCGTGCGTTTGCTCACGACCATTTCTTTCGAGACCACGAGATCTCTGAGCACGATCGGGTGGCCATCGGTGCCGTTTACCCTGAGGAACCCGATCACCACCTTGTCGCGTGTTCCGAACGTGTCGGGCCTGGTTACCTGCGTGACGATGCCGGACACCGGGGCGCCCGCCCGGATGGCGACGTGCCGCCCCCCGATCACGTCCGCCGTCACTCTGAGGCCGACCCGCGCGCCTTGAGTGACCGTGCTCGAGTCCACGCGCGTCACGAACCGCACACCCACCCTGGTTCCCGCTGGCACGTAGATGGCGGTGGCGGCCCATGCGGGCGGCGGAAGCCGCAGCAGCGCCGCGGCCAGCATCGAAACCCCGACACGAATCGCCAGATGGCGTTGCATGCGCGCGCGTTCGCGAGGCGCCGGGTTGGATCCGCCCCGCACGACGACGTCCGTCTTGATTGTTCCCCGCGCGGGGAACAACAACACGCTAGGCACCGGGCTCCCCGAACATCACGCCCTCGTCCGCGCGACGGTACGAGTGGATCTCCGAGGGCGCAAACCACAGCCCGATCTCGTGCGCGGCCTCCTCGACGGTCCCGGAGGCGTGGATCAGGTTTCGGACGGGTCGGCGCCCCGCGTTCGCCGCGGTCGGGGCGTCCGCCGAGAAGTCCCCGCGGATGGTCCCAGGTGCGGCGAACACGGGAAGCGTGTTGCCGACGACCTTGCGCGTGATGCTGACGGCGTGCACCCCTTCGAGGACAGCCGCGACCACAGGAGACGTCTGCATGAAGTCGATCAGCCATTCGCGGACCCGCCGGCCGATTTCCAGCGGGTCGTCCGTGCCCATCACCTGCGTCACGTCCATGCCGTAGCTTTCGAATGCTTCGCGGGTCTTGCCGCCGATGGTGCGCACCCACTCCTCGTCGGTCGTGTAATGACGTTCCAGGATGGAGCGCTCCGCCCGTACCAACTTCAACGCGACGACCTTGAGCCCGACGCGTTCCAGGCGTGCGAGGATCTCGCCGGTCAATGCGCGCTGGACGCCGTCGGGTTTGATCAGAATCAGCGTGCGTTCGTTGCGGATCTCCTGCATTCGTCCCTCCGTATTGCGTGATGACGATCGGTGCGCACGGGGCCGCGTCGGCTGCGCCGTCGCGTTCCTTCGCGACGGCGTCTAGAACCCGACCGCGCAGCCGTCGGCGCGGGGGTCGGACGCCCCCCCGTACACTCGCCGCTGCGGATCCCGCGCGATGACTTGGACGCCGCCGGTCGTCACGCGCGGGGCGACCACGTGATGTCCCAGGCGGCGGAGGCCCTCATAGGTGTCTGCCGGGAACCCCGCTTCCATCCGGAGCTCAAACGGCGACGAGATCGTGGCCGGGTCGCTGGCGGGAAAGCTGAACCAGCGGGGACACTCGATGGCGGCCTGAATGTTCATGCCGTGGTGCACGATGGCGCTCCAGACCTGGAAGTCCCACTGCGGCTGACCGTCTCCGCCGCGGGTCGCCCACGCCAGGTAGGGCGCGCCGGCGCGCGTCGCGAGGAACGCCATCAGAGTGTGCATCGTACGTTTGCCTGGAGCGATGATGTTGGGGTGCCCGGGCACCAGCGAGAAACCGCGCCCCGCGCGATTGTTGAGCAGAATGCCGGTGCCGTCGACGACCTCGGCGCAGCCGAACGGGGCGGACAGGCTCGTGATGTAGCTCGCGACGTTGCCCTCCGCGTCGGCGACGACGAACGCCGTCGTCTCGCCAGCGTGTTCGTGAATCGACCCGGCCGCAACTGACGTCTGGGCGCGGAGGGGATCGAGCGCCCGGCGCCGCTCCCGCGCGTGCTCGGCGCTGAGGAGGCGGTCGAGCGGATTCTGGATGAACCGGGGATCGCCGACGTACGCCACGCGATCCGCGAACGCGAGCTTCTTCGCCTCCACGGCGAGGTGGATCGCCTGCGCCGATCCCCACGGAAGCGCGCCCAGGTCGTCCTGCGCGAGGATGTTGACCATTTCGAGCATTACGAGCGCCTGCGAGGGCGGGGGCGTCGCGTGGATGACGAGGTCGCGGTACGTCGTCGAGATCGGATCGGCGAACTCCGAGCGATGGGTGGCGAAGTCCCTGGCGTCGAGGAGTCCCCCGCGGGCCCGCGCGTAGTCGACGATGCGCGCCGCGAGCCCGCCTTCGTAGATCGCGCGCGGGCCCTGCTCGGCGACGGTACGCAGAGAACTGGCGAGATCAGATTGGACGAGAATTTCGCCGACGCGTGGCGGGCGTCCGTGCGGCAGGTACACGCGAGCGGAAGACGGGTACTGGGCCAGCGCCGCAGCCCCCTCCTCGAACCAACCGCCTAGTCTTTCCGTGATCGGGAAGCCGGCGTCCGCGTAGCGGATCGCCGGCTCGAGGAGCCGGCCGAGCGAGAACCGGCCGCTGCCCCAGCGCTCGAGCGACGCGGCCATCGCGTCCACCGCACCGGGTACCGACGGGGCGAGCATGCCCGCCAGCGGCATCGTCTGGTGGCCGCGCGAGGTGAAATACTCCGGCGTCGCAGACCGCGGCGCGACCCCGCTGCCGCACAGCGCGAGCACGCGGCCGGACGACGCCTGATAGTACACGATGAACGTATCGCCGCCGAGCCCCGTCATCATCGGCGTGACCACGCCGAGCACACCGGCCGCGGCGGTCGCCGCGTCGATCGCATTGCCGCCTTCCTGCAGGACCTGCAGGCCCGCGACCGACGCCAACGGGTGGTCGGTGGCGATCATGCCGCGCTGGGCGAGGACGACGCTGCGTCCCTGATCGGTCATCACGAGTGGGTCTCCACGACGTCACTAGATTACACTACATCGTCACGAAAGTCCCCCCGGCGCAGGGATGGGCTGAGGCGTTCGCCAATGTCCCCCCTCGTGCGTGCTCCTCGCTGCCTCGCGCCTCTCGTATGGCTCGCTGTTGCGTACGTTGCGGTTCCCGTCCGCGCGGCACCGCCGCCGGCGACCGTCGTTGCGGACGGCGTCACCGAGGACGCCACGGCTTCCAACAACCAGGTCAAGCTCGTGCGGGACGCGGCCGGTCTTGTCGTCGCGTACGTCGGTACGGGCGCCGGCGGCGCGCAGATCTACCTCGCGCGTTCCGCGGACGGCGGGGCGCACTGGACGAAGCTGGCGCAGGCCAGTGACGGGCCGGCGCCGTCGCGTCTGCCCGCGATCGCGCTCGACGCATCGGGCCGGCTCCACCTCATGTGGACGCGCTACGACGACGGCGTGGGCAAGATCTACTACCGCGTATGGGCCGACCGGTGGGTCGGGCCACAGCAGCGGATCTCACCGCCGAACGGCTACGCCGGGTACCCTGGGCTCACCGTGGACCGGGCCGGATACCCTCACGTGGTGTGGTACGGCATTCGCGGCGGCGGCGCGGCGCTGTACACGCGACACGGGTCGATCTACGAGATCTACTACGCCGGGTTTGACGGGCGCGCGTGGTCCGACCCGCTCTTGATTTCCACCGGGGTTCCCGACTCGGTGAACGCGGCGATCGCCGCCGGACCCGGCGGCCGGTTGTTCGCCGTCTGGTACCAGTATGACGGCCGAACCTACCAGATCCGCTACGCCGAGCGCGATCGGACATGGACGGCGCCGGAGGGCGTGTTCCACACGCCGTCCGACGAATTCAACCCGGACCTCGCGGTGGACGCCGGGGCCCAGGTCTCGCTCGCGTGGGAGCACCACACCGACCTCAACTCGATCATCGAGTACGCGCGGCGGGTCGGCGGCCGGTGGCAGGGTCCCGTGACGCTGTCGGCGAGCGGCTCGCCGGCGCGGCACCCGTCGGTCGCCGTCACGTCCACGGGCGTGGTGTACGTGGCGTGGGACCAGGACGACGGACAGATCTACGCACGGCGCTACGGAGGGATGTGGGGCCCTGTGCTCCGGCTCACCGCGGACGGCGGCAATTCGTTCCCTGCGGTCGCCGCCGACGGGGCGGCCGCCGCCGTGGTCTGGACGCACACGAGCGGCCACCGGTCCAGCGTCGACTACGCGCGGGTCGCGCCCAAGTGAAGCGCCGCGGGTCTGACCGGATCGCGGTAACGTCGGCCCGGCGCCTGGCGTTCCAACGCCGACTGCTCGCGTGGTACCGGCGTCACCAGCGCGACCTGCCTTGGCGACGTACGCGCAACCCGTATCACATCCTGGTTTCGGAGATCATGCTGCAGCAGACTCAGGTGCCGCGCGTGATCCCGAAGTATCGTGAGTGGCTGCGTCGGTATCCCTCCATTAAAGCGCTTGCGGCCGCGGGGACGCGCGAGGTGCGCGAGGCGTGGTACCCGCTCGGGTACAATGTGCGGCCGATCCGGCTGCGGGAGATCGCCCGCGAGGCCGTTCGCCGGCATGGCGGCCGCCTCCCACAGACGCGGGAAGAACTGTTGGCGCTCAAAGGGATCGGGCCGTACACCGCCGGCGCGGTGCTGAGCTTCGCGTTCCGGCAGGACGCGCCGATCCTCGATACCAACGTGCGCCGCGTGCTACGGCGGGTCTTCGCCGGTGACCGCGCACGCCCGTCCGAACGAGCGCTGTGGGCATTGTCCGCTGAGGTGCTGCCCCGCGGCCGCGCCTATGACTTCAACCAAGCGCTGATGGACCTCGGCGCGACGGTGTGCACGGCGCGACGTCCCCGCTGCGGCCGGTGTCCCCTCGCGGCGCGCTGTGCATCGTACCCGATGGACGCGGCCCCGTGACATTGACACGGCCTCGACCGTCTCTTGCGGGTCTCTTCTCGGTTTCTTTGCCGTGTACGCGACGGAATTTAACAATGGTCCGGTAGGTTAGGGTGAGGATCGACGGATGATGCGCGACGAGCGTGCAGGGGCATTCTGCCTCGGCGTTCCGCGCGGGACACCCGGGGCACCTCACCCTCCAACGATGGTCACGCCTGGAACGATCACGCATGGGCCATCGTGGAGCGGGGACGACACGGGCGATGCAGCCGCGCGGGCGGCTGCGCCTCACGGTGCCGCGACGCGAGAGGGGATGGTAGTGTTTGATGGGAGCGGGGATAGGCTTCGCGGAACCACCGATGAAACGTCTCGTTGCGGCGTCAGCCATCGTTCCTTCTGATTGTTCATGCTCACGACAGCCGCTTCGCAGGGTACCTTGACGGCGCCGCCGAACCGCCGCCCGCTTCTCGGGGCGCGGCCGCTTAGACCTGAACGGTCCCACATGTCGGACGCGCTTCCCTCGTGCCGCCCGTAAATGTTTCCGAGATCGTCGACGCGGACCAGGCACCCTGCCTCCCGACGCCGGCGTACGCCACCGGGTTCGTCTTCCCACCCAGAATCAGGGCCTCCTCGGACGGGACTCACGCCCCCGGAGGCGATCGGCAGAAGGCGCTGGCAAGAGCAGCGTGGACACTCCTAACCAAACTGCGAAGAGCTCTTGCTCTCACCACGGCAGGTGAACAAGAGGGGAAAGGGAAAAGCAAGACGAAAGGTCGGAGCCACACTTCGGGCCGACCTTCAACGAGGGGGGGCAGCATGAAGCTCAAGTGGACATGGATGTTCTCGCTAACGACGCTGGTTGTCATGGCGCTTGTTTCAGTCGCGGCCGGACAGACAGGCATGAGCCAGCTCGTTGCGGCCGCCAAGCAGGAAGGTCAACTCACGGTGATCGCGCTGCCGCATGACTGGTGCGGGTACGGCGACGTCATCAGCGCCTTCAAACAGAAGTACGGGCTGACGGTGAATGAGCTCAACCCCGACGCCGGCTCGGGCGACGAAATCGAGGCCATCAAAGCCAACAAGGGCAACAAGGGCCCGCAGGCGCCGGACGTGATCGACGTGGGCTTGTCGTTCGGCCCGTCGGCGAAGGCGGCCGGGCTGCTCCAGCCCTACAAGGTTTCTACGTGGGCCTCGATCCCGAACTCGCAGAAGGACGCAGCAGGTTATTGGTACGGCGACTACTACGGCGTGCTGGCGTTCGAGGTCAACGCCGACATGGTGAAGGCACTCCCGCACGACTGGTCAGACCTGCTCAAGCCCCAGTACAAGAATGCGGTCGCGCTGGCCGGTGACCCGCGCTCCTCGAACCAGGCGATTCAAGGGGTGTTTGCGGCGGGCCTCTCGGCGGCGAAGGGCAGCGTGAGTGCGGCCGCGGGTGCCGGGTTGAAGTTCTTTGCCGATTTGAACAAGCGCGGTAACTTCGTCCCGGTCATCGGCAAAGCCGCCTCTCTCGCCCAGGGCGCCACGCCGGTCATCATCCGTTGGGACTACAACGCGCTCGCCGACCGCGACACGCTGAAAGGCAACCCGAAGGTCCAGGTCATTGTGCCCGCAAGCGGCGTCGTGGCCGGCGTGTACGTCCAGGCGATCAGCGCATACGCGCCGCATCCGAACGCAGCGAAGCTGTGGATGGAATACCTGTATTCGGACGCAGGCCAGCTGGGCTGGCTGAAGGGCTACTGCCACCCGATTCGCTTCCAGAACCTGGTGAGCAGCGGCAAGGTGTCGGCTGATCTGATGGCAAAACTCCCCCCTGCGGCAGGCTACGCCAAGGCGGTCTTCCCGACGCTCGCGCAGCAGGGCGCAGCGAATCAAATCATCACGAAGCAGTGGGACACCGTCGTCGGCGCGAACGTCAAGTAGCGTCCAGATCCTGCTCGCGCGTCTGGGTCCGGACAGGTTGGACGTGAACGCAAGATCCTGCCCGCGCCCCTTCCCCCGGCGCGCCGGGGGAAGGGGCGGCGCGCGGAGGACTCGCTTGTGGCGCAGGTAGTCGGCCCGGCCCTCGGCCCTTCGCTCACCGCGCCGTCATCGATCGGCCGGGTGTCGTGGGCGTGGGTGGGTGTTGTTCCCTTCTTCGTCTTTGCGATCATGTTCCTGATCGTGCCCACCGGGTTCTTGGCGGTCGGCGGCTTTCGAGACAGCCAGGGCCATTTCACCCTCCGGAACCTCGTGGATTTGTTTGAACCGACCATCCTGAGCTCCTATCTGATCAGCGTCAAGATCAGCGCGGCCTCGGCGATCGGCGGGGCGGTTGTCGGCTTCGCCCTCGCCTATGCGGCCGTCGCGGGTGGCCTGCCCGCGTGGGTGCGGCCGACGCTCATGACGTTCTCGGGCGTCGCCTCGAACTTCGCCGGGGTCCCGCTCGCCTTTGCCTTCCTCGCCACGCTGGGACGCACCGGCCTGGTCACGGCACTGCTGAGCCAGATTTTCGGGTTCGATCTCTACAGTACGGGGTTCAACCTGCTGAGTTTCGCGGGCCTGGCGCTGACCTACATGTATTTTCAGATTCCGCTCATGGTCCTGATCATCGCCCCGGCGATCGACGGGCTGAAGCGGGAATGGCGCGAGGCCTCGGCCAATCTCGGCGCGAGCGCGTGGCAGTATTGGCGCTACATCGCGCTCCCGGTGTTGTGGCCGCCGTTGCTCGGAGCGACACTGCTCCTCTTCGCGAATGCATTTGGCGCGGTGGCCACGGCATACGCCCTGACCGGCAGCTCGCTGAACATCGTCACGCTCGTGTTGTACGCACAGATTCGCGGCGATGTGCTGCACAACCAGAACCTTGGCTACGCGCTCGCGTTGGGCATGATTTTCATGACGGGCATGTCGAACGCGGTGTATATCTGGCTGCGCGGGCGCAGCGAGCGGTGGCTGCGATGAAACGCAATCGCCTCGGGCCGTGGTTGATCATGCTCGCCGGCGCGCTCTATTTCTTCGTCCCGCTCCTGGGAACGTTCGAGTTTTCGCTTCGCTACCTCCGCGGCGTATACAGCTTCGAAGCCTACCGCATCGTGCTGGCGGACCCGCGGTTCGGCGCGACGCTGACCTATTCGACCGTGCTGGCGGTTGCTACCATCATCGGGGGGGTCGTCCTCGTGGTGCCGACCGCCTACTGGATCCAGCTGCGCACGCCCAAACTGCGGCCCCTCGTGGAGTTTATCACGCTCCTGCCGCTGGTCATTCCTGCGATCGTGCTCGTGTTCGGCTACCTCCGGATCTACAACAGTGCGTCGGTCCTGCCGTTGACGGGCAGCGAGCGCACCACGGACCTGTTGCTGATGTTTAGCTACATGACGCTGGCCCTGCCGTACATGTACCGCGCGGTCGATACCGGACTGCGCGCCATTGATGTGCGCACCCTCACGGAGGCGGCACACAGCTTGGGGGCCGGGTGGCCCACGATCCTGTTCCGTGTCATTCTCCCCAACGTGCGGGTCGCGGTGCTGAGCGGCGCGTTTCTGACCTTCGCCATCGTGATCGGCGAGTTTACGATGGCGAGCCTTCTGGATCGACCGGCGTTCGGTCCCTATTTGCAGCTCATGGGCGCGAATCGCGCCTACGAGCCGTCGGCGCTGGCCGTCATCAGTTTTGCGATCACGTGGGCGTGCATGGGTCTCCTTCAAGTGTTCGCGGGACGCACCCCCGGGCAGTTGCCGGCGGCGCACTAATGCCAGACGACGCGGGCGGGCGGCAGCCGGCGGAGATCGGCGGCGCGGAGCCGGGGACACCCTTCCTCGAGATCGACAATCTCCAAAAGAAATTCGCGCAGACGACGGCCGTCGAGCACGTTCAGTTGAAGGTGACTCGCGGAGAGTTCGTCTCGCTGCTCGGCCCCAGCGGGTGCGGGAAAACCACGACGTTGCGCATGATTGCCGGGTTCGAGGCGCCCTCGTCGGGTGCGATCCGCGTTGACGGGGTGGATATCACGCACAGACCGCCGCACCAGCGCCACGTCGGGATGGTGTTCCAGTCCTACGCGCTGTTCCCGAACATGACGGTTGGCGAGAATATTGGGTTCGGGTTGCGGGTGGCGAAAAAACCCGTCGCCGACATCAAACGGCGCGTCGACGAGATGCTCGACCTCATCAAGCTGCCGGCGCTGAAGGGCCGCTACCCCTACCAGCTCTCCGGCGGACAGCAGCAACGGGTGGCCCTGGCTCGCGCGCTGGCGATCCAGCCGCAGCTGCTCCTCCTCGACGAGCCGCTCTCAGCGCTCGACGCGAAGATTCGCGTGGTGCTGCGAAACGAGATCCGCTCGATCCAGCGGACGCTGGGGATCACCACGATCTATGTCACGCATGACCAGGAAGAGGCGCTCTCCCTCTCGGACCGCATTGTGGTGATGAACAACGGACGCGTCGAGCAGGTCGGCACACCGTTCGAGATCTACAACTTCCCGCGGACGTCGTTCGTGGCGTCGTTTGTCGGCACCCTGAACGTGCTCCGAGGCCAGGTCGCCGACCCGGCGGGCGGCAAGATCGTGGTCGACGGACAGGAGGTTATCGCGGCGCGAGGGCTGGAGCGCACGCACGCGGGCGACGCGTGCTCGGTGGCGCTTCGCCCCGAAGTCGTCTCGTTCGGCGAGGCGGCGAGCGACGGGAACCGGATGCACGGGACGGTCGAAGAGGTCAACTTCCTCGGCTCCGTCGTGCGGATTCGTGTGCGCTTCAAGGACAACGCGATCTCGCTGGACACGTTCAACAACCCCAGGCTCGCCCTGCCGCAGCGGGGGCAAACACTCACCGTGAGCTTTCCGCGCGAAGCCGTCCTCGCGCTCGAAGCGCCGTCTTCGACGTAGGGGCGAGCTCCGTCTACACGATCGCCAGCTTCCCGGCGCCGATCTCGCCGTCATGCGGCCGCGGATCAATGCGGCGGCTCCACGAGCACGGCGGAGTCTTCGCGGGAGCCCGGCGCGGCGCCCGGCCGGTGTTACAGGCCGGTCGCGTGGAAGCCGCAGTCGACGAACAGGACCTCGCCGGTGACGCCTCGGGCGAGCGGGCTGGCGAGGAACACCGCGGCATCCGCCACCTCGTCCGGTTCGGTGTTCCGCCGCAACGGGGCGCGCTGCTCCATCACCTCGAGCACCCGGCTGAAGCCCTGGATCGCTCTCGCCGACGCGGTCTTGATCGGGCCCGCGGAGATCGCGTTGACCCGGATGCCGCGCGGCCCGAGGTCGCTCGCCAGGTAGCGGACGCTCGCCTCGAGCGCCGCCTTCGCTACGCCCATGACGTTGTAGCTCGGCATCACGCGGGTCGCGCCAATGTAGGTGAGCGTCGTCAGGCTCGCGCCGGGCTTGAGCGCCGGGAGCAGATGGCGCGCGACGGCGACCAGCGAAAACGCGCTGATCTCGAGCGCGAGGGAAAAGCCTGCCCGAGACGTCTCGACGAAGGCGCCACCGAGATCCTCGCGGTTCGCGAACGCAATGCTGTGCAGCACGGCGTCCACGCCGCCGGCCTCCTCCTGGACCGCGCCGGCCAGCCGCTCGAGGTCCGCGTCCCGCGCGACGTCACACGGGAACACGAGCGACCCGGGGAGCGTGCCGGCCAACTCGCGGACGTCCTTCTCCTGTCGGGCGGCCTGGAAGGTGAAGACGACGCGGGCGCCCTCCCGGGAGAACGCGCGGGCCGCCGCCCACGCGATGCTCCAGCGGTTGGCGACGCCCATCACGAGAGCCGTCTTTCCGTCGAGGAGGCCGCTCATCGCGCGCGTCCTTTCCTGACGGCCCCGGCGCCCCGGTCCGGCCGTGTACCGGCGCGTGCAGGCCGCGGCGCGCGCGGGCGCATCCACGGCGGGGCGCCTCCGTACCGGCTCGACGGACAAACGTCCGCGAGCGGACACACGGGACACTGCGGGCGCCGCGCGGAGCAGAGCTCCCGGCCGAGGAAGATCATCCGGAGCGAGAACGCGCTCCACTCCTCGCTCGGGATGAGCTGCATCAGATCCTGCTCGATCTTGTCCGGGTCGTCGTGCGCGGTGAGCGCCATCCGCTGCGCCAGGCGGCGAACGTGCGTATCCACCACGATCCCCGGCACGCCGAATCCGCTGAGCACGACGTTTGCGGTCTTCCGCCCCACGCCGGGCAGGCGCACGAGCTCTTCCATCGTACGCGGCACCTCCCCGTCGTGCCGCTCCAGGAGCGCGCGAGCGCAGCGTTGGAGCGCGCGGGCCTTCGCATGATAGAACCCCGTGCTGTGGATGTACGTCTCCAATTCCGGGGCGGGTGCGCGCGCGAAGTCGGCGGCGCGCCGGTACCGCCGGAAGAGCGCGGGGGTGACGAGGTTCACTTGGGCGTCGGTCGATTGGGCCGACAGGATCGTCGCAACGAGCAGTTCGAGCGGGTTGCGATGGTGCAGCGGGATGCGCACGTCCGGGTACCGCGCACTGAGCCGGCGCACGATCTCGATCGCGCGCGTCGCCCGGGCCGCCGCGGGTTCCGCGGGGAGCCTGCCGGCGGGCCGCCGCCCGGCGTCCGCCCCGGCGCGGCCGGCCGCCTTTCTGGGAAGGCGGCGCGGCGGGCGGGAGGCGCGGGTCGGGCTCATCCGGGCATCACCCACCCACTCTAGCCGAGACCCGTAGGCGTGTCAATTTGACGGCGGGAGTCCCCGCAGACGCCGTGGGAGTGTACGCACCGCGGGGAAGACGCGCGATTTCCGGGTCCGGTCCGCCGGTCCGCGGGGCCGTCGGCGACAATCGGGGAGGGTGCGATGGACTACGCGGCGCGAATCGACCAAACGCGGCGGCGCATGGCTGCTCAGCGGATCGACCTGCTGGCCGTTTCTCCCGGCGATGATCTGCGGTACTTGTGCGGGTTCTCGCCGCACGCAGACGAGCGTCCGTGCTATCTCTTGGTGGACCCGCGCGGCGCCGCGTTCGTGGTGCCCAGCCTGAACGCCGCCCAGGCGGCCGCGCACATCGCCGTGCCCACGTTCGTCTACACCGATGCCGACGGACCGTCTGCCGCGCTCGATGGCGCCCGGAAGGCGCTCGGGAGTCGGACCCCCGCGCGCCTCGCGGTCGACGACACCATGCGGGCCGATCTCGTGCTGACCCTTCACGCGGCGTACCCTGACGCGACGCTTGCCCTCGGGTCAGAGGTTCTGGCGTACCTCCGGATGCGCAAGTCGGCGGAGGAGATCGAAGCGCTCCGGCGCAGCGCCCGGCACGCGGATCAGGCGGTACGCGACGCGTGGGCGGCATGCCGCGTGGGCGCGACCGAACAGGAGATCGCAGACGCCGCGGCCGCGTCGTTCAAGAGGTCGGGATCGCAGGAAGTGGTGTTCACCGGCGTGGCATCCGGACCGAACGGCGCGTTTCCGCACCACAACGTCAGCGGCCGCAAACTGGCGGCGGGCGACGCGGTCACGCTCGATCTCGGCGGGCGGCTCGACGGCTACGCATCAGACATCACCCGCATGGCCTACGTTGGCGCGCCCAGCGCGCGGCACGAGGAGATCCACCGGACGCTCGAGGCCGCGATGCAGGCCGCGCTGGCGGCGATCCGCCCGGGCGTGCCGCTCAAGGACGTGGACCTCGCGGCGCGAGGGGTGATCGAGCGTGCGGGGTTCGGCGAGTACTTCATCCATCGCCTCGGCCATGGCCTCGGCATCTCCGTTCACGAACTCCCCAGCGTGACGCACCTCAACACGCTTCCCGTAGAGGAGGGGTTCGTGTTCTCGGTGGAGCCCGGGATCTACATCCCGGGGGAGCTCGGTGCGCGCCTCGAGGAGATCGTCTACGTGGCGAAGGACGGCGCGCACGTGCTGAGCGAGTTGCCGCGGGACGTCCACGCCGCGGCGGCCTGAGCGCGGAGCGCCTCAGTCTATCGCGCTGTGGCCCTCGGCCAGCACGGCCACGACGTGATCGTGAACGGCCCCGTTGGTCGCGAGGATCTGCCCGCGGTCGGCCCCGGCGGGCCGTCCGCGGAGGTCGGTCGTCCGCCCGCCGGCTTCGGCGACGAGCAGCATCCCGGCCGCGAAGTCCCACGCGTGCGGCCCGATCTCCCAGTAGCCTTCCATCTGTCCGAGGGCCACCGCCGCCAGGCTGAGCGCCGCCGAGCCGATCTCGCGAATCCGGGCCGCCCGCACGAGCAGGTTCGTGAAGTGATCGAGGTTGAGCCGTGCCGGCTCGACCGGATGCCGGAACCCGGTGCACAGCGTCGCGTCCTCGAGCCGCGTGACCGGGGAGACGTGGATGCGGCGCCACGACCGGACCGCCGTCCAGTCCGTGGCTTCGTACGGCGTCTCGACGGAAGCGGCGTACGCGCCGGCTCCCCGCTCCGCGACGTAGACCTCGCGCAGCATCGTGTTCAAGATCACGCCGCAGACGATCTCGTCGCGGTGCCGTAGCGCGATGCTGACCGCAAACCACGGGAACGCGTGCACGTAGTTGTGGGTGCCGTCGAGCGGGTCGATCACCCAGGTGTGGTCGGCGGTGCCGCGCTGGCCGCCCTCCTCGCCCAGAAACGCATGGCCGGGGAAGGCGTCGCCGAGGATCCGGATGATCGTTGCCTCGGACGAGCGATCCGCCTCGGTCACGGGGTCCTGGGGCCGTTTGTAGTCCACACGCGTCCGACCGATCAGCGATCGCTGGATCGCGCCGGCCGCGCCGGCGGCCCGGAGCGCGGGCACGATGTATGGGGAGAAATCCGGCATCTTTGCTCTTTATTCGACGGCGCGTCCGACGGCTCCCCGCTGGCCCGGCCCGGGGAGGAGCACGACCTGGCAAGCGGAATGTAAGATCGGAGCGCGCGATGATCGCCCACGTCCAGGTTCGGGCTGCCACGATCCGCGACATCCCGCAGATCCTGCCGCTGTGGGAGGCGCTCGCGGCGCATCACGGTGCGCTCGACCCGGCGTTGGCTGTGGAGCGGACCGCAGCGCGCGAGTATGCAGCGTTCTTGCGCGACACGATCGGGTACGGCGATGCCCGCATCATGCTCGGCGTGGAAGGCGAGCATGTCGTGTCGTTCGCGCTCGGCCGGATCCACGTGCTCCCGCTCCCCTTCCGTGCGCAGCGCCGGGGGTGGATCCAGGACGTCTTCACGCTGCCGGAGCGGCGGGGCCACGGGATCGGCCGGAGCGTGGTCGAGGCGCTGCTCGCGTGGTTTCGGGAGCGGCGCGTCACTCTCGTGGAGCTGACCGTGGCGGTTCGCAACCCGGAGGCCGTGCGGTTCTGGGAGCGCCTCGGCTTCCGCACCTACATGCACCGCATGAAGTGGACAGCGGAGAGCGGCGAATGCGCTACCTGAGCGAGGTCATCGGGAAGCCGGTGCACGACGCGACCGGCGAGGCGTTCGATACCGTGTCGGACCTGGTGATCTACCATGGCACCGAGCGATTTCCGAGGATCACCGGCATCCTCCTGAAAGGCGACCGCAGCCGCGTGGCGATCATCCCGTGGGACGCCGTCGCCGAGTTTTCCGCGTCCGGCATCCGCCTCAAGGTGGAGCGGCGTCACCTCACGCCCCGCCCGCTGCAGCCGGAGGAGATCCTCCTGCGCGACGACATCCTGGACGGCCAGGTCGTGGACACAGACGACATCAAGGTCGTGCGGGTGAACGATCTCGAGTTGCGGCAGACCGGCACCGAAGTCCGGGTGATTGGCGCCGACGTCGGCACGCGCGCGATCCTGCGGCGTCTCGGGCTGGAGCCGGCCGTCTCTCGCATGCTCGAGCGAGTCGGGCGGCCGCTCTCCTCGCGCGTCATCCCCTGGAACCTCGTCGCGGTCCTTGGCGGGACGATGACCCCGCTCAAGCTCAGTATCTCGCGCGAGAAGCTCAAAGACATCCACCCGGCGGACCTCGCCGACCTGCTCGAGGAGCTCGACCGGGACGAGCGGGTCGAGATGATGACCGCGCTGACCGAGGAGCGCGCCGCGGACGTGCTCGAAGAGGCGGAGCCCGAGGTGCAGACGACGGTGATCCAGGAGCTCCCGAGCGAGCGCGCTTCCGACATCCTCGAGGAGATGGCGCCGGACGAGGCAGCGGACGTGCTCGGCGAGCTCCCGGAGGAGCGGGCCGAGGAACTGATCGCCCTGATGGAGGACGAGAAGGCCGAGGAGGTCAGCCGGCTCCTTCAGTACCCGCCCGACACCGCCGCCGGTAAGATGACGACGGAATACATCGCTCTCCCGGAGTCGATGACGGTGGAGCAGGTGCTGGCGCGGCTGCGGGAGACCCGGCCCGACGCGGACACGATCAACTACCTGTACGTGGTGGACGGCCACGAGCGTCTCGTCGGCGTGCTGTCGATCCGGGCGTTGATCATCGCGTCGCCTGCGGCGCCGATCTCGGAGGTGATGTTCCGTCACGTCATCACCGTCCCGCCCGACGCGAGCGCCGAGGACGTCGCGGGGGCGCTCGTCAAGTACGACCTCCTCGCGGTGCCGGTGGTGGAGGAGAGCGGCCGGTTGATCGGCGTGGTGACGGTGGACCACGTGATCGACCTCCTTCTCGAGGAGTACGGTCCCCGCAAGCTCGGAGGCGGCGTCGACCTGGTCCGCCGCCGGGCGGCGGGCGCACCACCGGGCCCGTGAGCTTCACGCTCCCGATCCTTCGGCGGGCGACGCGCAGCGCCGCGATGAGCCGCCTCATGCTGTTCCTCGTGATCATGGGGCCCGGGATTGTGACCCAGAACGTCGACAACGACGCGGGCGGGATCACGACCTACTCGCTTGCCGGCGCGGGGTTCGGCTACGCGTTTCTGTGGACGATGATCCCGATCACGATCGCCCTGTACGTCATCCAGGAGATGGCGTCGCGGCTGGGCGCCGTCACCGGCGTCGGGCTCGCCGACCTGATTCGGGAACGATTCGGCGTCCGCGCGACCGCGTTCGCCCTGCTCGCGCTCCTCCTCGCCGATCTCGGGAACACGATGGCGGAGTTTTCCGGGCTCGCGGCCGGCGGGGAGATCTTCGGCGTGTCCAAGTACATTCTGGTGCCGATCGGTGCCCTCGCCGTCTGGATCCTCGTCGTCAAGGGGACGTTCCGCTCGGTCGAGCGCATCTTCCTGTTTGCCAGCGCGTTTTATCTCGCGTACGTCGTGTCCGGGGTGCTCGCGCACCCGAACTGGGGCGAGGTGCTGCGCGCGACGGTGACCCCCAGTTTCAGCTTCCGGGCCGACTACCTGACGATGTTCGTCGGCGTCATCGGGACGACGATCGCGCCGTGGATGCAGTTCTACCTGCAGTCCGCCGTCGTCGAAAAGGGGATCACGACCAAGCAGTACGGCTACACACGCACCGACGTGCTGATCGGCTCGATTATGACCGACGTGGTCGCGTGGTTCATCATCGTCGCGTGCGGGGCGACGATCTTCGTGCACCACGTCCACGTCGAGACGGTCCAGGACGCAGCGCTCGCGCTGCGTCCGCTCGCCGGCCAGTACGCGGCCGCGCTGTTCGCCCTCGGCCTGATCAACGCCTCGTTGTTCTCGGCGTCCGTGCTCCCGCTCGCGACGGCTCACTACGTGTGCGAGTCGTTCGGGTTCGAAGCGGGCGTGGACCGCACGGTGCGGCAGGCGCCGGCGTTCTACGGGCTGTACATCGCGCTGATCGTGATCGCGTGCGTGGTCGTGTTGCTCCCCGGGGCGCCGCTGTTGCAGATCCTGTTCCTGTCGCAGGTGGCCAACGGCATTCTGCTGCCGTTCATCCTCGTGTTCATGCTGCTGCTCGTCAACCAAAAGAAGCTAATGGGCACCTACACCAACTCCCGGGCGTTCAACGTGATCGCGTGGGTCACGACGATCGTCATGGTGATCCTGACCCTCGCGCTCATCGTGTCCCAGTTCACCTCCGGCGGCGGCGCAGGCGCCGGGTGAGCCGGCGGGCGCGGTGCGGGAGTTGCGGCGGCTCCCGGCGAAAGCACACGAAAGACTTCCCGCGAGCGTGTCGCATGAGTGAACCGACGATGCATGACGCACCCTGGACCGGACCGCTGCCGACGATCCACGACGTGCTCGTGGCCCGTCGCGTCATTGCGCCGCACCTGCCGCGTACGCCGCTCGTGCACGCCCCGACGCTCGACCGGGCGCTGGACGCGCGCGTGTACGTGAAGTGTGAGAATCTGCTGCCGACCGGTGCGTTCAAGGTGCGCGGCGGCATCAATCTGGTCCACGCGCTCTCGCCGGAGGAGCGGCGGCGGGGCGTGATCACGGCGAGCACGGGGAACCACGGCCAGTCGATCGCCTACGCGGCGCGGATGTTCGGCGTGCGGGCGACGATCGTCGCGCCGAGAGGCAATAACCCGCTCAAGGTGGCGGCGATGCGGGCGCTGGGCGCCGAGGTCGTGCTGGAGGGGCGCGATTTCGATGAGGCCCGAGAGTGGGCGGAGCGCACCGCCGAGGCTGGGGGGCTCCGCTACGTGCACTCGGCCAACGAGCCGCTGCTGATCGCCGGGGTGGGGACCGCGAGTCTGGAAGTGTTCGAGGACGTGCCGGATGTCGACGTGATCGTGGTGCCGATCGGGGCCGGCAGCGGCGCGTGCGGCCACTGCATCGTGGCGAAGGCGCTCAACCGGCGGGTTCAGGTCATCGGCGTCCAGGCGGAGGGCGCCAATCCGGTGGAGCGGTCGCTGCGCGAAGGCCGGATGGTCAGCCTGGAGCGCATGGAGACGTTTGCCGAGGGCATCGCCACGCGCGTGCCGTTTGCGCTGCCGCTCACCATTCTTCGGGCGCACCTCGATGAAGCGGTCTTGGTCACCGACGAGGAGATGCGGCGCGCGATCCTCGTGCTGGCGCAGGCCGTGCGCCAGACCGCCGAGGGCGCGGGCGCCGCAAGCACGGCGGCGGCGTTCCGCCTCCGCGAGCGGCTGCGGGGCAAGACCGTGGTGTTGGTCCTGAGCGGCGGCAACATCACGCTCGATTCGTTGCGCGAGATCTACGGCGATCCCGCCCGCGTGGACGGTGCGGCGGGCATGCTGCGGGCCGCGGGGTCGGCGACCGCGCGGGCAGGCCGCGACGCGAATGCTCCGGGGCTGGCAAAGGAGGATCGGCAATGACGCATCGGGAGCGGATCGACGCCGCTGTGCGGGGGGAGCGGCCGGACCACGTGCCCGTGGCGCTGTGGCGCCACTTTCCGGGCGACGACCAGCGCGCAGAACAGATGGCGCGGGTCCATGTGGCGCACTATCGCGCCTACGACCCGGATCTGCTCAAGGTGACGCCGGCGAGCGGGTACTACGGAGACGACTGGGGGCTGCGCGCCGGGTACAAGCCGAACCGGGAGGGCGTTCGTCACTACACCGAGCGGCCGATCAAAAAGGCCGCCGATTGGGGGCGCCTCAAGCGGCTCGACCCGAGCCAGGGTGTGTACGGCCGCGAGACCCACGCGATGCGGCTGGTCGCGGAGGCCGTCGGGCGCGAGGTGGCGGTGCTCGAGACCGTGTTCAGCCCCCTGAGCATCGCCCGGACGCTCGCGGGGGAGCACGCGACCGTGCGCTACCTGCGGGAGGATCCGGAGGCGCTGCACCAGGGGTTGGACGTGATCACCGACGTCACCGCTGCGTTCGTCCGCGAGGTCATGGGCGCGGGCGCGGACGGCGTCTTCTTCTCGACGCAGATGGCCACGACGGATCTGTTGACCGTGGAGGAGTACGAGGAGTTCGGCCGTCCGTACGATCTGCGCGTGCTCGAGGCCGCCTCCGGCGGGCTGACGTTCCTCCACCTCCACGGGCAGAACGTGATGTTCGATCTCATCGCCAACTATCCGATCCAGATTCTCAACTGGCACGCCCGCGAGACGGCGCCGACGATCGCCGAGGCTCGTGCCCGCGTCGCGACGTGCCTCGCGTGCGGCATCGACGCGTGGAATACGCTCGCCAAGGCGACGCCGGAGGCGGTCGTGCGCGAGGTGCAGGCGGCCATCGCAGACACGGGCGGCCGCGGGCACATCGTGACGACCGGGTGCGTCATGCCGGTGGACACGCCGGAGGCCAACATTCGCGCGGCGATCATGGCCGCCCGGGAGGCCTAGACGGCGGGCGCGGTGATATTCGGGCGGGCGCGCGGCCCGCTATAATCGGTGGAGGGGCGTGCGCATGCGCGCGCCCGCAGCCGATGAGGTTCCCTCGAGGAGGAGACGCGATGGGTGAGAACGTCACGCGGAAAATCCTGAAGGCGCATCTCGCGGACGGCCAGATGGTTCCCGGTCGAGAGATCGGGATCCGGATCGACGAAATCGTGATCCAGGACATCACGGGGACCGCCGTGATGATGCACTTCGAAGCGATGCAACTCCAGCGGGTGCGGTGTAAGGTGGCGGCCGTCTACGGCGACCACAACGTGTTGCAGGTCAGCGAGGAGAACACCGAGGACCACGTATACCTCGCCACCGCGGCGCGCAAGTACGGCATGTGGTGGGGAAAGCCCGGCGCGGGGATCGGGCATCAAATCCACCAGGAGCACTTCGCGTGTCCCGGAGACACCGCGCTCGGGGCGGACAGCCACACGGTGCACGCAGGCGGGATGGGCCTGTACGCGATGGGCGCGGGCGGCTTGGACGTGGCCGTGGCGATGGGCGGCGGTCCGTACTACCTCAACATGCCCGCGGTCACGCGCGTGCACCTGACCGGCCAACTTCCGCCGTGGTCGACCGCGAAGGACGTGATTCTCGAGATGCTGCGCCGGAACACCGCGAGCGGCGGGTACGGCAAGGTGTTCGAGTACGCCGGACCCGGGGTCGCGACCCTGAACGTTCAGCAGCGGCTCACGATCTGCAACATGGGCGCCGAGACGGGCGCGTCGACGTCGATCTTCCCGTCCGATGCGGTGACGCGTGAGTACATGAAGCGCATCGGACGCGCCAACGACTGGCGCGAGGTGCTGCCCGACCCGGACGCGGCGTACGACGACTCGATCGAGATCGACCTCGGTTCGATCGAGCCGCTGGTCGCGCTTCCAAGCAACCCCGACAAAGTGGTGCCGGTGTCCGAGGCGGAGGGCGTCAAGATCGACCAGATCATGGTCGGGTCGTGCACCAACGGGTCCTACATGGATCTGCGCGCGCTCGCGGAGATGCTGAAAGGGAAGCGGGTGCACCCCGACATCACGTTCTTCGTCCATCCGAGCAGCCGACTCGACGTCGAGGAGCTCGCGCGCGAGGGGCTGCTGACCGAGCTGATCGCCGCGGGCGTGAGCGTCGAGGCCGCGACCTGCGGCGCGTGCATCGGCGTCGGACACGTCCCGGCGAAGGGCATGAAGTCCCTGCGCGTGGCGAACCGGAACTTCAAGGGGCGGTCCGGGCAGAAGGACGACGAAGTCTATCTGAGCTCGAGCGAGGTCGCCGCGGCGACCGCGGTCGCGGGCGTCATCACGGATCCTCGGAAGCTCGGGACGGCGGCCCCGGGGCAGCATGAGCCGAAGCGCCTGTCGCAGGACAACACGAGCCTGGTGCCGCCCGCCTCAGAGGCGGAGGCGCCGGCGGTCGTGATCGTGAAGGGCGACAACATCAAGGGGATCCCGCTGAAGGGCCCGCTCGCCGAGTCCCTGCGCGGGGAAGTGCTGATCAAACTCGGGGATAACATCAGCACCGATCACATCATGCCCGCGGGTTCTCAAATCCTCCGCTACCGCTCCAACATCCCAAAGCTCGCCGAGTACGTGTTCAACCGCGTGGATCCGGAGTTCCCGGCGCGATCGAAGCAGAAGCCGGGGGGGCTGATCGTCGGCGGTCAGAACTACGGGCAGGGCAGCAGCCGCGAGCACGCGGCCATCGCGCCGATGTTCCTCGGGGTCACGGGCGTGATCGCAAAGGCGTTTGCCCGCATTCACCGCGCGAACTTGATCAACTGGGGACTCGTGCCGATGACGTTTGTGGACCCCGCGGACCACGATAAGATCGATCAGGGCGACGTGCTCGAGATCCCGGATATCCGCAAGCAGGTGGACGGGGACGCGGAGTACCTCACGGTCAAGAACGTGACGAAGAGGACGACGTTCCAGGTCGCGCTGACGTTGAACCGCCGAGAGCGGGATCATCTGCTTGCGGGCGGGCTGCTCGCGCACACGAAGTCGAACCCGGTTCACTGACGCCGTGGGGCCGCGGAGCCGACAGGCGGTCCGCGGCCCCACGGCCATCGCCCCGCCGCTCTTCTCCTGGCGACGGCGCGGACGCGCGGTTACGCTAGCCTCATGATCGTGCTCTCCACGGGCTCGCTTTTCACGTACGGCACCCTCCGCGCCGCCCGGCTGGCGGCGGCCGCCGGTTTCGACGGCCTCGAGTTGATGGTGGACGATCGGTGGGACACGCGCGATCCCGCGTACCTGTCCACGCTTGCCCGCGACGTTCCGCTGCCGATCGTGGCCGTGCACGCGCCGTCGCGGCCAGGGCTCATGGGATGGGGTGGGGACGAGGTGGAGCGCGTCCGCCGCTCCGTGGAGCTCGCGTTGGCCGTCGGGGCCCAGACCGTCGTCGTGCACCCACCGATTCGCTATCGCTGGTTCGCGATCCGGCATCCCCCGTTCTTCTCCATCTCCGTGCTGACGCCGTTTCCCCGCCGGTCGCGGTACCATGCCTGGCTGGAGGACGAGTTGCCCGCGTACCAGGCCAAGACGGGCGTGACGATCGCGGTGGAGAACATGCCGCGCCATCCGGTCGCCGGTGCGTGGTCGGTCAACCTGTTCGACCTCGCCCACCTGCGCGATCTCCGGCGGTTCCCCGCGGTTGCGTTCGACACGACGCACATCGGGACGTGGAACGCTGACCTCCTGGCGGCATACGAACGCGTCGCCGACCGCGTGGCGCATGTGCACCTGTCCGACTACAACGGTGAGCAGCACCGGCTGCCGGGCGAGGGCCGGCTTCCGCTCGCCCCGTTCCTGGCGGCGCTGCGTGGGCGCGGGTACCGCGGGGCCGTCGCCGTGGAGCTCCTGCCCGACGCGCTCGGCGCCGGGAACGATACCGTCGTTGCCGAGCGCCTGGAGCGGACCCTGCGGTTCTGCCGGGAGAACTTCCGGTAGCGGTCCGCTCGTATCCTGTAACAAAGGCGTCTCCCTGCTAGGGAGGGAGAGGATTTTCCCCGGGCGGCGTGAATATCCGGGGGCGCGATTCCATCATGGCGGGGAGGTGGGGTGTGGCATCATCGCGCGCAACGAATGGGCGGATCACGAGGCGCGATCTCATGCGCTACGGCGCGGCGGGGGCACTCGCGGCGGGGTTGCTCGGAGCACCCGATCTGGCGCGTGCGTTCGCCCAGGGCGGCGGCCGCCGGGGCGGCACGCTTCGGGCTGGGCTCGATGCGGACCCGCCGAACCTCGACCCGCACCGTTCGACCGCGGCCGTGGACCGGCAGGTGTACCAAAGCCTGTACGACAAGCTCGTGGACACCGACGCGGATCTCAAGCTCGTGCCGATGCTCGTGACGTCCTGGTCGATCTCCCCGGACGGCCGGACCTACACGCTGAAGCTGCGGCCGGGCGTGCAGTTTCACGACGGGACGCCCCTCAATGCGCAGGCGGTCGTGTACAACTTCAACCGCATGCGCGACCCGAAGTTCCCGTCCGCTCGGAAGAGCGAGATCGCGCCCGTCACCGAGGTCGTTGCGACCGATCCTGTCACCGTGCAGATCAAGCTCGAACGACCGTACAGCCCGCTGATGTACGTGCTCACCGACCGCGCGGGCATGATGGTATCGCCCGCCGCCGCCGAGAAAGACCCGCTCAACTTCGCGCTCCATCCGGTCGGGAGCGGGCCGTTCTCGTTCGTCGAGAAGATCCCCCAGGACCACATCACGCTCAAGCGCAACCCGAACTATTGGATGAAGGGGCTGCCCTATCTTGACCAGGTGATCTTCCGGCCGTTCGCGGACGACAATGCGCGCGTCGCGAACTTGAAGTCCGGCGACGTGGACATCATCAATATTGTGCCGGCCCCGCAGGTGAAGCAGCTGGCGCAGGACTCGGCGAAGCCGGCGGCACCGTACCGGCTCAGCGAGCACGGCGCGTTTCAGTGGCAGGGGATCTGGTTGAACGTGACCAAGCCGCCGTTCGACAACAAGGCGCTGCGTCAGGCGTTGAGCGCGACGATCGACCGCAACGCGATCGCCAACGTCGTCCTGCAGGGCGCGGCGTACCCTTCCTACTCATTCTTCCCGAACGGCACCCCAGCGTACAACCCGGCGTGGAAGATCCCCCTGAGGAATGTGGGGCAGGCCAAGGAGCGTCTCCAGTCAGGCGGGCATGGGAGCGGATTCGAGTTCACGTTGTTGACCGTGCAGGGGCAACAGGCGCAGGCGATCGCCCAGGCGGTGCAGTCGATGGCCAGCGACGTCGGGATCCAGACGAAGATTCAGATCATCGAGTTCGGTCAGATGCTGGACGTGACCGACAAACTCCAGCACCAAGCCGCGCTGCTCGGATGGAGCGGCCGGCCGGATCCGGATTTCGACATCTATCCGTTCGTCACGCAGTCGGGGATCGGCTCGTTCAACGACGCGGGGTACACCAACCCCCAGGTGCAGACCCTGCTCGATGCCGCCCGCGTCCTCCAAGACATGGGCCAGCGTCGCCGCGCCTATGACCAGGTGACGCAGATCCTCGCCGACGACATGCCGTACGTCTGGCTGTACTTCCCCAAGGAGTACAAGCTGTTCTCCACCAAGGTACGCGGATACGTGCATGTGCCGGACGGCATGATGCGCTTCCACACTGTGTCGCTGGCGTCTTGAGGCCGGGCGGCCGGGCGGGGACACCTCCGCCCGGCCGCTGCTGTGGCGCGGGCCGTGATTGGGTTCATCCTCCGCCGGTTCCTGACGATGATCCCCGTGTTGTTCTTAGTCAGCGTCATCATCTTCGCGCTCATCAACCTGATCCCGGGCGATGCGGCCCGCCTCTTTCTTGGCGAGGAGGCGCCGCCCGAGGCCGTCGCCGCGCTGCGTCACGAGCTGGGATTGGACCGGCCGGTGTACGTGCAGTACCTGCGATGGATCGGCGGCATGCTCCACGGCGACTTCGGCTACTCCTTCAAGGACCACCGTCCCGTGCTCGCCACCGTCGTCGAGAAGATCCCGGTCACCGGCGAGTTGACGGTGGCGTCGCTGCTCGTGGGGTGGGCGATTGCGATTCCGGCCGGCGTGATCGCCGCGTGGCGGCAGCGCACGGTTGCCGACTACGGCGCCTCGTCGGCGGCGCTCGCGGGGCTCAGCATCCCCAACTTCTGGCTTGGGATCATGCTCATCTATCTGTTCGCCGTGCACTTGCGCTGGCTTCCCGCGTCTGGGTGGGCGCCCCTCACGAAGGACGCCGTGCGCAACCTGCGTGCGCTCATCATGCCCGCGTGCGTGCTGGGTCTCGCGCTCGCCGCGGTGGTGATGCGACAGCTCCGCAGCAGCATGATCGAGGTGCTGAGCGCGGATTTTGTTCGCACGGCCAAAGCGAAAGGGCTCGAAGGCCGGGTTGTGGTAGTTCGGCACGCGCTGCGCAACGCGGTGATCCCCGTGATCACGGTGATGGGCATCCAGATGGGGACGCTGCTCGGCGGGGCGGTGATCACGGAGACGATCTTCGCCGTTCCCGGACTGGGACAGCTCGCGGTGAACTCGATCTACGGGCGGGACTACCCGATGCTCGAAGGCGTGGTGTTGTTCAGTGCGCTGGCGATTCTGCTGATTAACCTGCTGGTAGACATCGTCTACTCCCTCATCGATCCGCGCATCAAGCTCGCCGGGGGGCGGTCGTGAGCGTCGCGGTGGGCGGGGCCCTCCGCGAGGCGGCCCCCGGCCGGGGTGCCCCGCGCGGGGCGCGGTACTTTGTGCGGCGGTTTGCGCAAAACCGTCTGGCGACGGCCGGATTTGTGATGTTTCTCGTGATCGTCGGCCTCGCGGTGTCTGCGCCGTGGGTCGCTCCGGTGTCGCCGATCAAGACCGATTTCACCGCCTACCTGCAGCCGTCGAGCATGCGCCACCTCTTCGGAACCGACGAGTTGGGGCGCGACGTGTTGAGCCGCGTGATCTTCGGCGCCCGCGCGTCGCTCGAGGCGGGCATCGTCTCGGTCGCCTTCGCGGTCGCGGTGGGGTTGCCACTCGGGCTCGCGGCCGGCTACTATCGCGGACATCTCGGCGATGTGCTGATGCGGTTGACGGACGCCATGCTCGCGTTCCCTCCTCTCATCCTGGCGCTGGCGGTCGCGGCCGTGTTGGGTCCCGGACTCGGCCATGCGATCATCGCGATCGCCGTGGTGCTGGCGCCGGTGTTCATGCGCCTCACGCGCGCCGAGGTGTTGCAGCAGCGGGAGCGCGAGTACGTCGAGGCCGTGCGCGCGATTGGCGCGTGGGACCGACGGATTATCTGGCGGCACCTCCTGCCGAACAGCCTTGCGCCGATTGTGGTGCAGGGCTCGTTGAACATCGCCGGGGCGATCATTACCGAGGCGACGCTGAGTTTCCTCGGCCTCGGGACGCAGCCGCCCACGCCGTCCTGGGGCTCGATGCTCAACGCCGCGCAGCAGTACCTCACGCAGGCGCCGTGGCTGGCGTTCTGGCCAGGAATCGCGATCGCGCTCACCGTGTTCGCGCTGAACGTCGCCGGCGACGGTCTCCGAGAGATCTGGGATCCCCGCACGCGGTGACGCCCGCCGGCGGCGGGCTTGTCTCTTCCCCCGCGCCGCCGGTATCATGGTGGTGCGAACCGCTGCGCCGTGCTGACGGCGCCGTCGGGCCGCGAGGCACAATTGCTGTGGGTGTGGAGGGACGTGACGTGGCAGTGCGGATCGATGAGGAGCGGCTGCGCGCGCGCTTGACCGAACTCGCCGAGATCGGACGGACGCCCGACGGGGGTGTCAGCCGCTTCTCGTACGGCACGGAGCACGCGGCCGCAGTGCGGCGCGTTGCGCGTTGGATGCGCGAGGCCGGGGCCGAGCCGGCCGTGGACGTCTGGGGAAACCTGTTCGGCGTCGTGCCGGGAGAGGCGGGCGCGCTGCCCCCGATCGCCGCCGGCTCGCACCTCGATACCGTGCCAAACGGCGGGAAGTTCGACGGGGCGCTCGGGGTGCTCGCGGCCGTGGAAGCTGCGGCAGCGCTTCGCGATGCGGGGGTCCGGCCGAAGCACACCCTGCTGCTCGTCGCGTTCGCCGAGGAAGAGGGGACCTCGTACGGCGTGGGGTGTCTCGGCTCGTTGGGCGTGGTGGGCCGGGCGCCGGCCCTGGAGGGGCTGCACGACGCCGCGGGACAGTCGGCGGCCGACGCCCTTCGCGCGTTCGATACGGGCTTGCCCCGCCGCTCGATGCCCATGCCGATGGCCGCGTACTTGGAACTGCACATCGAGCAGGGCCCGGTACTGGCCGCGCGCGAAACACCGCTTGCCGCCGTGGATGCGATCGTGGGTATCGCGCGGGCGGTGTTCGAGTTCACGGGCGAGGCGAACCACGCCGGGACGACGCCCATGGACATGCGCCGGGATGCGTTATGGGGTGCGGCGGACCTCGTGGGCGCCGTGCGCACGATCGTGCGCGATACGGGAGGGCGGGCTGTCGGGACGGTCGGGCGCCTCGAGCTCTCCCCCGGCGCGACGAACGTGGTGCCAGGTCGCGCCGCGGCCACGGTTGAGCTCCGCAGCTCGGACGCCAGGCTGCTCGAGTCCCTGCGCGAGCGCGTCGAATCCGACGGCCGCGCGTGCGCCGCACGGTATGGTCTGGCCCTGGAGGTGCGCGCATGGCGGTCCGACACGCCCGTGCCGCTGAACCGCAGCATCCACGACGAAATCGTGGCCGCCGCCGGCGATCTCGGCTGGCCGATCGTGACCATGTCGAGCTGGGCGGGGCACGATGCCAAGATCCTGGGTGCGCTGGTGCCGACGGGCATGATCTTCGTGCCGAGCGTTGGCGGCGTGAGCCACTCGCCGCGCGAGCAGACCGCGTGGGACGATGTGGCGCGCGGCGCGCAGGTGCTGTGCCGGGCCATGGAGCGGCTCGACCGCTCGCAGGCCGCGTAGCCGGCCCCGCGATGCGGGGCGCCTGAGGTGAGGACGATGGACGATCGTGACCGCGTGGCGGCAGAGCAGGGCGACATCGAGACACCCCCGGCGTCCCCGGGCGAACCTGCGAGCGCACGCCAGGAGGCCCCGGACACGCCGGGGCCGGCTGGGGAAGGCGAACGGGCCGTTCCGATCGCAGCGCTTGGGACGGAGGAGATCATGATCTCGTTCCTTGGGTTGCTCGCGGCGAAGGCGTGGGAAGGGATGGGGCTCGTTCCCGCGATGCGGACCGGCAAGGTCGAGAAGGATTTGGCGAGCGCGCGGTTGGCTATTGACGGGTACGGCGCCGTGTTCGACCTGGTTCGCGGCCGACTCCCGGAGGCGCCGCGTCGCGAGATGGAGACGCTCCTTACGAATCTGCGCGTAAATTTCGTCGACAAAAGCACCAAATAGCCGACCCGGCCGATTGTCCACCAGTTATCCACACGATGCTATCCACATTATCCGGAGCTTGCGCGAACGAAGTTTCCGGATTGTGGGAAGATCGGCCGTGTGCTACAAGTAGTGATGGAGGCGCAAGCTCTCCGGCAAAGGTAGCCGATTCAAACGCTCGCGCACGTGGACGCCGAAAGCTGGTCAAGTGTACTTCGGGGGTAACTCCGGAGAACGGCTGGTCGGCAGTAGGCACCGGCGACGAGGGCCGAAGACGGTGACAAGCCGGTGGGGTGAGCGCCTCCCGATTTTTTCCCCCCGTGTGTGGTTCAGCCCCTTTTGAGGACCCCTGTGCGATTTCAGCCCCCTCATTCGATCGGATCTGTTGGATATAATGCAGGCAAGGAACGAGTGAGGTGACGCATGCCCAACCGGCTCGGCGACGCCGCCAGTCCGTACCTGCGGTCGGCCGCCCATCAGCCCGTCGAGTGGTACCCGTGGGGGGGAGACGCGTTCGACCGTGCCCGCGGCGAGGATCGGCCGATCCTGCTCGACATCGGGGCCGTCTGGTGCCACTGGTGTCACGTGATCGACCGCGAATCCTACGAGAACCCCGAGATCGCGGCCCTCATCAACGCCCACTTCGTGCCCGTGAAGGTGGATCGCGACGAGCGCCCCGACGTGGACGTCCGCTACCAGCAAGCCGTCGGCGCCATCAGCGGGCAGGGCGGGTGGCCGTTGACCGCCTTCCTGACGCCCGAGGGCAAGGTGTTCTTCGGGGGCACCTACTTCCCGCCAGACGCTGTGGCCGGCCGGCCCGGGTTCAAGCAGGTGCTCCGGGCCGTCGCCGAGTTCTACCGGACCAAGCGCGACCAGGCCCACGCCTACGCGGACGAACTGCACCAGACGCTCCAGCGCCTCGCCGACGCACGGTCCTCGGACGACACCGTGTCCCCCGCGCTGGTCGACGCGGCGATCGCGGCGAGCGAGCGGGCGTTCGACAGCCGCCACGGCGGGTTCGGCGGCGCGCCGAAGTTTCCCCATACGGGAGCGATCGAGCTGCTCCTGCGTCGGTACGATCGGACGCGCGACCCGGGGACGCTGCTAATCGTCACGGGCACGCTGGAGCACATGGCGCACGGCGGCGTCTACGATCAAATCGGCGGAGGGTTTCACCGGTACTCGGTCGATGCGTCGTGGACCGTGCCGCACTTCGAGAAGATGCTGTACGACAACGCCGAGTTACTGCGCAACTACGTCCATGCCTATCAGGCGACGGGCAACGCCACGTTCCGGGACACCGCGCGGGGGATCGTCGCGTACGTGTCCGAGACATTGACGGACACCGCGGATGGAGGGTTCTACGCGAGCCAGGACGCCGACATCTCGCTCGAGGACGACGGCGACTACTACACGTGGACGCCGGAGGAAGCCGCAGCCGTGCTGCCGCCGGACGAGATGGACGCCGCGCGGCTGGCCTACCATTTGAACGGGCGGGGGGAGATGCAGCATGATCCCCGCCGCCACGTGCTGTTCGTCGCGACGGACGCCGACGCGATCGCCCCGGTGGTCGGCCGGACTGCGGCGGAGATCGAGGAGCTCCTCGTGCGCGCCGCCCGGCATCTTCGGGAGGCGCGCGCGGGCCGTCCCGCGCCGTTTGTCGACCGGACAGTCTACGTGGGGTGGAACGGAATGATGAGCTCCGCGTTGCTCGACGCGGCGCGCGGCCTCGGTGACCGCGGTCCGCGCGCCGCTGCGCTCCGGGCGCTCGACCGGATCGTGCGCGAGGCCTATGACTCCGGCCGCGGGTTCCGGCACATCGTGGGCGCCTCCACGGCGGTGACCGGGCTCCTGGACGATCAGGTCCACATGGCTCGGGCGCTGCTCGACGCATTCGAACACACCGGCAACGCCGCCTATCTCCGTGTCGCCGAAGAGACGATGGCCTACGTGATGGCTGAATTTGTCACGCCGGCAGGGGCGTTCTATGACGTCGCGGGCGGTGCCGCCCGCGAACGCGAAGCGCCGGGACTGGCCGTCCCGCACGTGCCCGCGCAGGACGCGCCGACGCCGGCCGGCAACGCCGTCGCGGTCATGGTGCTCGATCGCTTGTGGGCGGTCACGGGGAACGCCGCATACCGGGACGCCGCGGAGCGCGCGCTCCGGGCGTGCGCTCCGGGTGCGCTTGAGCACGGCTTGTTCGCCGCGACGCTCGCGTACGCGCTGGACGCGCACCTCGATCCGCCGCTTCACGTGGTCGTCGTGGGGCCGGGCGACGATCCGCGGACAGCGGCGCTCCACGACGCGGCGCTCACGACCTATCGGCCCGGCGTCATCGCGCATCTCTACGATCCGCGGACGGCCTCGGGGGTGCTGCCTGCGCCGGCGGCGGCGCTCGGCGCCGCGTCGGGACCGCCCCGGGGGTACGCGTGCACGGCGACCGCATGCGCGCCGCCGGAGGCGGACCCGGAGGCGCTGCGGACGACGATCCGCTCGTTCGGTCGGACCTCCGCGCCGTAGCGTCGGAAGTCGTTGAGCCGCGCGGGATACGTGGAGCTGAAGCACGCGCTTTCCGCAGTTGCGCTCCGCGCGGTCGAAAACCCCGCGGACGCCCCCACGGCGAACGCGCTCGCGGCGTATGCCCGGCTCGGCGGAGGTCACCCGGTGCCGGGTGCAGACGTTGCCCGCGCGCTCGGGACCACGCCCGACGACGTGTGGCAGCGCCTCACGGAGTCCGGTCTGTTCGACGCTGCGGCGGGAGGGGATCGTCCGGCGCTCGCTGCCGCCTACGCGCCGCACGCGGCGTACTTTGCGAGACAGGCCGTCCGCCTCGCTGAAGCCGTTCGGATCCTCGGGGAAGGCGCACCGCCCGGAATGCCGGACGTCGTGCGCCGCGGCGTCGCCCTGTTCAACGCCGGACTGTTCTACGAATGCCACGAATACCTTGAAGGCGCTTGGCGGGCCGCCCGCGGGCAGGACCGCGCATTCTACCATAGCCTGATCCAGGCCGCCGCCGCGTGTTACCACGACGAGAAAGGGAACCGCCACGGTGCCCGCGTCCTGGCCAGTAAGGCTGCCGAGAAGCTCCGCGCCTTCGCGCCGGCCCACGACGGCATCGACGTGGCGGCGCTCCTCGCCGGGCTCGAGGTGTTGTGCGCCGGGGCCGCCTCGGGCGTGCCGCGCCCACGCAACCGGAGCGACCTGCCGGTGATCACGCTCGCGGCGGATGCCGGCGCGTAGCGCGCGGCGCAGGACGTCGCCGCGGCGGGCTGGAACGTTCTCTTCGCCGAGCGGCGCCGCGGAGGTATAGGAGCGTTCATGGACCGAGTCGACAAGAGCATTCGCGTTGACGACGAAGCGAGCGGCGTCCGGCCCGCGGTCGCGATGACGGGCTTCCCCGGCGGTGGACGCTAGCCAGCTCTCGCTCCTCGGCGAGTCGGGACCCGGACCGATCCACGGCCGGATCTACGTCGGCACGTGCTCCTGGGCGGAGAAGTCGTTTGCGAAAAGCGACTTCTATCCGCGGGGCGTTCGGAACGCCTCGGACCGGCTTCGGTACTACGCGACGCGGTTTCCCACGGTCGAGGTCGATGCCTCGTACTTCGCGCTGCTGCCCCCCGCGTACAGCCGGCGGTGGGTCGAGGAGACGCCAGCGGGGTTTATCATGCACGCGAAGGCGTTTGGGCTCTTCACGGGTCACGCCGTGGCGGCGTCGCGCCTCCCCCCGGGGCTCGCCGCGCTGTTGCCCTCGCGGTTGCATTCAGCCGAGGTCAGGCTCCGCGACGCGCCCGAAGAATTCGTAAACGCGTGCTGGGATCAGTTCCGCGCGTTTCTCGCGCCGCTCGCGGACGCAGGCCGCCTCGGTTACGTGCTCTTTCAACTACCCCCGAGCGCGCGGTTTTCCGAGGCCGCGCTCGACGAGGTCCACGCGTGGACGCAGCAGCTTCCCGGGTATCGCGTCGCCGTCGAGTACCGCCACCGGGATTGGTCACGCCATCCGGAGGCGCTCGAGCGTCTCGCCCGCGAGCGGTGCGCCTACGTCGTCGTGGATCTTCCCGACCTGCCCTGGTTGATGCCGCGGGTCGAGGCGGTGACGTCGAACTGGGCGGTCGTGCGGCTGCACGGCCGCAACCGGGAGGGTTGGGCGCGCGCAGGCGCGAGCACCGATGAGCGCTACGACTACGAGTACGGCGCCGAGGAACTTCGCGACTGGGCGGGGGTCGCCGCGCGCTTGAGCGAGCGCGCGGAGCGGGTGTTTCTGATGTTCAACAACCACGTCCGCGGCAACATGGCCCGGAACGCCGACGCGCTTCGGGTGTTGCTGGAGGGGTCGGGTTAGCCGCGGCGGGCCGCGTAGAAGACGCGGCCGGTATCCGGGGTAACCTCGGCGAACGCCGGGCTGCTCCAGCGGCCGAGGATCTCGAAGCCGGCTGCCCCGAGCGCCTCGTCGATCAGCGGCACGGGGTAGCCTCGTTCGCGGTGGATCTCTTCGATGCGCTCGTACAGGCCCTCCCGCCTGTGCAGGAAGGCGTTGACCCGCAGCGTGGCGATGCCGGTGTCGTAGTCGAAGTGACTCTGGTCGGCTTCGAACGCATCGTCGGCGTCCTGAATCACCCACGTGCGGTTCCCCCAGCGCTCGGCGAGGCCGCGCAGCGTGTTCATGTCGAAGAGGAAGCACCCGCCGGGGCGGAGCGCGGAGGCGACGGCAGACATCGCCCGGTGCAGCTCAGGCTCGCTCACGAGGTAGTTGAGGCTGTCGTAGAGGCACGTCGCGGCGTCCACCGGCGCGGACAGGCGCAGCTCGCGCATATCCTGCTCCAACAGGGCCACCGTCACGCCGCTGGCCGCCGCGCTTTGCCGCGCGAGCGCGAGCATCTCCGGGGACTGGTCCACGCCGGTGACCGAGAGCCCCCGGCGCGCCATCGCGACGGCGAACTCGCCGGCCCCGCACGCGACATCGACGAGGGAGGCAGGGGACGCCTCGTATCGTTCGAACACCGCCGTGACCCAGGGTACCAACTCAAGGCTGAAGCGCCCGCGCTCGGCTTTGGCGTAGGCCTCCGCGAACCGCCGGTAGATGCTCATGGTGATGCAGGGAGTTCGGCCGGGGATGTGACGGCTCCTGTGCGGCGGACTCCGTCCCGGCCCGTGCCGCTCCGGCTCGGACGACAGTCGGCCGAGCCGTCAGATGCGGCGCCGGACGTGTTTAAGGACGGAGCCGCGCGGGGATACTCGGCATATAGGGTCGAGGGGTGTCAGATCGCAGTGGGGGAGCGCGCCATGGTGCAGACCGTGATTGTGGTCATCCTGATCCTCGCAGACGCGGCGCTCGTACAGCTGAACCTCGGCGCGCTGCAAGGGTCGATCGCACTGGCGGTGCCCGGCACCGCGGGGTTCACGGTCACGCCGATGCTGGTGTTGGTGGCGGCCGGCGCCGCGCTTGCGCTCGCGTGGCTGGCGGGTCAGGTGGATCGGGCGATCCTCGAGCGGCGGGTCCGCCACCGGGATGCGACCCTTCGCGTGATGGGCGAGGAGATGCTGCGGCTGAAGGCGACCGCGCACGAACAGCACCCTTCGTTGGTGGACATCGCCGTCCGGTTGGACGCGTTCGACCGCGACCTGCGGGCGCTGCGGGAACGCGTGTACGAGCGCACACAAGAGACACGAGTATACGAGACCGTGGAAGGCGGCGACAGATCTTCGCCCGAGCGGGTGACGGTACGGGGCTGATCGCCATCTGACCCCGACCCGGTGCTGGGCCGGTGCGCCCTAGGACATCCGTCCTGGCGCATCCCCCCGCGCACAGGCGTGCCGGACCACGCCGGGTTGTTTCTAAGCGCCGCCGTCCGCGGTAGCACGCGGACGGTGGCGCTTCATGACCGCCCGGACCTCGTCTAGCGGAAGCGCGTGCAGCGTCCCCCGAAATCCCCGCATCGTCTCCGCGGCCACCAGCGCGTTGAGGATGGACTCCTCAACGGCATCCGCCACACCCTCGAAGAACAGATCGAGGTGCGCGTTCGGCAGCATGCGGATCTCGTGCACGGCCGGCACGTCTGCGGGGAGATGGTTGCCCGTCGCGAACGCCAGGAAGAGATCCCCGCTGGAATTGTGTCCCAGTCCGCCGACGCGGGCCAACCCGACGGTGGCCCGCTGCGCCAGGCGTCTGCACTGGCCGGCCACAAGCGGGGCATCGGTGGCGACGATCGCGATGATCGAGCCGGCAGGGGGGGCGGCGGGCTCGGCCGTCTCCCATCGGGGCGCCAGCTCGCGTCCGACCGGCGCCCCGTCGATGCGCAGGTGGCGCATCGCGCCGTAGTTGGCCTGCACCAGCGCTCCGATCGTGAACGCACCGCCGGCGACGGTGACCACCCGCGATGACGTGCCGATGCCGCCCTTGAAACCGTGGCACCGCATCCCAGTCCCGCCGCCGACGCTCCCCTCGGCGACCGCACCACCGGCCGCAGCGCTCAACGCCTCGAGCGCGGCCGCCTGCGTGACCGTAAACGCGTTGATGTCGTTGAGCCAGCCGTCGAAGGTCTCCGCGACGACCGGCAGCGTGAAGCGCGGCACGTGGCCGTGCTCGACGCCGTACGCGACGAGCGCGTCGCGTACCACGCCGACCGCGTGGGTATTAGTGATGCCGATCGGGGTCTCCAGCATCCCCGATTCCTCGATCCAGGCGACGCCGGTCATCTCTCCGCACCCGTTGAACGAATGCACGCCGGCGAAGGCGTAGTCCTCCCAAATGCCGCCCCCGCGGGGCACGACCATCGTCACGCCGGTGCGCACGATCCGCGGCGTGTCCGAGATCAGCGTTCGGTGGCCGACCTGCACGCTTGGTACGTCGGTGATGGCGTTGTGCGGTCCGGTCGGAAGGTGCCCGATGGTGATCCCGAGATCCCGGAGGCGGGCGCGGCCCATACGCGGGTGACGTTCCCTCCAGGCGACGCGCGCTCCTCCCACACGGTCCGGCAAGCATCGCCGAAGGGGTCCGCCGCGTTCGAGACGAAACGAGTATCGAGAAGGGTCATCTAGCGACGAATCGATCGCAACAGATCTCGCGGAGGGCCGCCGCGACCGCGGCGGCCCTCGTCTCGGAGGGAGCATCGCCATGGCCATCGCCTCACCCGAGTGGCAGCTGGTGCGCGCGGCCCGGCTGTTTGACGGCACCGGCGCCGCGTCGGTCGAACACCCGACCGTTGTCGTGCACCGTGGCGTCATCCACGGGGTCTACGCCGGTGACGCGCCGCGCGCCGACTGGCCGGCTGACGCGCCGTGCGTGGAGCTTCCCGGGCACACGCTGCTGCCGGGGCTCATTGATTGTCACGTGCACCTCAACCTTCCCGGCGACGGCACGCCGTTCGAGACCACGGTGCGCGAGCCCGACGGCACGCTGCTCGCGATGGCGATGCACAACGCTCAGACGGCGCTCCGTGCCGGGATCACGACGCTGCGCGACTGCGGCAGCATGCGCGACACATCGCTCGAGCTCCGGCGGGCCCAGCGGTTGGGGTACGCCGTGCTGCCGCGGCTGCACTTGTGTCGCTGCCCGATGACCGTGACCGGCGGGCACTGCTGGTACTTCGGCGGTGAGGCCGACGGCCCCGAGGGCGTGCGCCACATGGTCCGGCGGCTCGTCAAAGCCGGCGTGGACTACATCAAGATCATGGCCAGCGGCGGCGGCACCGTGGGCACGATCTCATCGCGCCCCTCCTACACCGTCGAGGAATTGCGCGCCGCGGTGGACGAGGCCCACCGGCTGGACCGGCGCGTCGGGATCCACTGCACCTGCGCGGCGGCCACACGCAACGCCGTCGCCGCAGGCACGGACCATATCGAACACGCACTGTTCCTCACCGACGATGCCGGCCATCAGCGGTTCGAGCCGGACGTCGCCGATGCGGTCGCGCGCAGCGCCACCGTGACCTCGACGCTGGGGGTCGGGTACTTCATCGTGGACGCGCTTGCGGGGAAGCCGGACGTCGACGCCAGCGAGCGGGCCGCGGTCGAGCGGTGGCGGCGCATGAACGACGCCAATCTCGACAACGCACGCAGGATGCGCGGAGCGGGGGTGCGCTACGTCGCGGGCACCGACGCGGGGTGGCGATTCACCCCGTTCAACGGACTTGCGCGGGAGATCGAGTTGCTGGCCGAGGCCGGCGCCACGCGCGCCGAGGCGATCGCCGCCGCGACGTCCGGGGCAGCCGCTGCGATGGGCATCGAGCGCGAGACCGGGACGCTGCGGGAAGGGCTCCAGGCGGACATGATCGCGGTCCCGGGCGATCCCCTGGTGGACCTCGCGGCGCTGAGCCGGCCGGCGATGGTGATGTTGGGCGGAACGGTGGTCGCGCGCACGTGACCGGGATCGAGACCGCGATGCTCCTCCAGGACGCGACCGTCCTGTCGATGGTCGACCCCAAGACGCCCTCGCCCGTGCGCGCCGATGTCCTGATCGAAGGCGGTCGGATCGTTTGCGTCGCGCCGGGTATTCCGAACGACGGCATCCGCCGTTCGGTGGACCTGCGGGGCAAGTACCTGCTGCCGGGATTGATCGACGCCCACTGCCACATCACGGTCAGCGGCGGCCTCGTCGAGGAGGAGGTCGCCTACGACCCCCGCGTGCGAGTGCTCCGCGCCGCGCGCAACGCCCACCGGACCCTGCTCGCGGGGATCACGACGATCCGAGACACCTGCGGGCTCGACGACAGCGACATCGTGCTGAGGGACGCCGTTCACGCGGGGCATCTGCCGGGGCCGCGGATCGTCGCGTGCGGCCGGATGATTACCATGACCGGCGGGCACGGCTGGTTCTACGGTCAGGAGGCGGACGGGCCGGACGCGGTCAGACGGGCGGTGCGGGAGCGGATCAAGGCGCGCGCGGACTGGGTGAAGTTCATGGCCAGCGGTGGGTTCGCGGAAGAGGGGGAGCAGCCGGCGGCCAGCCAGCTGGATCCGGACGAACTCGACGCCGGGGTGCGCGAGGCGCGAAAGGCCGGACGGAGGACGTGCGCACACGCTCACGGAGCGTCCGCGATCAAGAACTGCCTGCGGGCGGGGATCGATACGATCGAGCACGCGTCGTTCCTGGACCGCGAGGCGATCGACCTGTTGCTCGAGCGGGGCTCGTTCATCGTCCCCACGTTCTCGATCTACTACAAGATGAAGGAGACCGGCGCGGCGCACCACCTCATGCCCTACCTCATCGACCTGGTGAATCGTTCCTGGGATCTCAAGGTTGCGAGCTTCCTCGAGGCGTACCGGGCGGGCGTCCCCGTCGCGGCCGGCTCAGACAACGGATCGCCGACGGCGCCGCACCCCGATATCGCGACCGAGCTCGAGATCTTCGTGCGGATCGGTCTCGGCCCGTACGAGGCGCTCAGGGCCGCGACCGTGAACGCGGCGCGATTGCTCGACCTGCACGGGGAGATCGGGACGATTGAAGTCGGGAAGCGCGCGGACCTCACCGTGCTCGCGGCGGATCCGCTGCGGGACGTCTCGGCGGTGCGATCGGTGGACGCCGTCGTGCAGAACGGCGTATTGCTCGGGTCGCGCTCCGGCGGTGACTCGTCGACGGCGGGCTAGAGGCGTGCGCGCCCGCGTGATCACGTCGCGCGGCCTACGTGCTAGTTCTCCTCCGCGCGCGGCGCGTGGCGCCCCCGTCGGCAACGTGGCCCCGCGCGAGGCGCCGCAGCGCGGGGCCGCTAAGGGACATCAGCGTCCAGGCGTCGCGAGAGCCTGCGCCGAGCCGCCGGTAGAACGCGATCGCCGGGGCGTTCCATCGTAGCACGCTCCACGCCATGCGCCCGCATCCGGCCCGGACCGCGACCGCGGCCAGCGCGGCGAGCAGCGCTTTGCCGGCCCCGCGCCCCCGGTCGCGAGGTACGACGAACAGGTCCTCAAGATACAGGATCGGGCGCCCGAGGAACGTCGAGTACGCGAAGAAGTAGAGCGCAAACCCCACCGGTTCCCGGTCCCTGAGGCAGATCAAGGTCTTGAAGTAGGGGCGCCGCCCGAAACCGTCGCGGCGCAGGCGGCGCGCGGTCGCTTTGACCGCGTGCCGCCTGCGCTCGTACGCCGCAAGGCCGCGGATCAGCGTCCAGATCACCTGGATGTCCCGCGCTGTGCCGGGGCGGATGCGGAGCCCCGCGGAGTTGGCCATACGGGGTACTTCGGCCACGGCGGGAGGGTCTCTTGCCGGCGCGAGTTCCCCCTCGGTCCCCCGTCCTAGGGCAATCCCCCTGCGTGGGGAGTGCCCGCGGGGGCCTGGTGCGGCCTGCGCGTCTAGCAGGATGCTGAAAAAGCAGGCATCCGACAAGATGTGATGAATTGATGC